>CALFRX010000114.1 GCA_937919295.1 uncultured Peptococcaceae bacterium
GGTAAGTGATGAGAAATCTTAGACCATATAAAGAGGGTGCGGTCAAAGTCACAAAATGACTTTGAACACACCCTCTTCTTTACGATCAGATTTATTTCAGATTCGCTTTGGCGATTTCTACATAGCCGGTAAAAGCCGCGGGATCGGAAACGGCCAGTTCCGCCAAGATCTTGCGGTTGACACTGACGTTGCCTTTGTGCAGCCCGTTCATCAATCTGCTGTAGGAAATATCGTTCATGCGGGCAGCGGCGTTGATGCGGGTGATCCACAATTTTCTGAAGTCGCCTTTCTTTTTGCGGCGATGGGCAAAAGCGAAAGCGCCGGAACGCAGGGACTGCTGTTTCGCGACTCTGTATAACTTGGAATACGAGGCTCTGTAGCCTTTCGCTAATTTAAGAACTTTTTTATGACGCGCGTGTTTTGCCACGCCCCTTTTAATTCTGCTCATGATAACTACCTCCTCTTACAGACCAAGCATTCTTTTGACTTGTTTCATATTGGCATCAGAAACGAGACCGCTCTTTCTGAGGTTTCTCTTTCTTTTGGCGCTTTTCTTGTTTAAAATATGGCTTTTAAAGGCTTTCATTCTTTTGACTTCACCGCTGCCGGTAACTTTCGTTCTTTTCGCTAAGCCGCGATGGGTTTTCATTTTAGGCATAAATATGTTCCTCCTTATTTCTCGACTCTTGGCACTAAAATCATGGTCATATTGCGGCCTTCCACTTTGGCCGGTTTTTCGATGGCGGAGAAGTCGGACAACCGTTCCGCCATGCGGATGCAGAGTTGCCGCCCGAGTTCGGGATGGGTAATTTCTCTGCCCCGGAACATGATGGTGACTTTGACTTTATCGCCGCCCTTTAAAAATCGTTCGCCGTTTTTGGCCTTTGTTTCAAAGTCGTGATCTTCGATGTTAGGACGAAGCTTCACTTCCTTAATTTCAATCACCTTTTGATTCTTCTTTGTTTCCTTTTCCCTTTTGACCTGTTCAAAACGATGCTTCCCGTAGTCCATGATTTTGCAGACCGGCGGTTTGCCCTGAGGGGCAATTTCCACAAGATCAAGGCCACGTTCATTGGCAAGGCGCTGAGCGTCTTTAATGGGCGTGACATCAAGTTGGGTACCGTCGACGTCGATCAGACGTACCTGCGGGACACGAATTTGTTCGTTAATGCGCAGTTCTTTAAAAATGGCAATTCACCTCCGAATGGTTGATTTTACAAAACAAAAAGCGGATGAAATCATCCGCCGCAAATACAAATCCAAAATCCATGTAATGAATGGAGTTCATATGAACCTTACCACCGTTAAGCGTAAGGTGAGAAGCGGACACTTCTGCTTTCTTTTGCCTTAATAGTATACCGAAAATACGAGCTTTTGTCAATGATTATTTTTCCGTATATAAAAACATCGGAAAAGTAAGGTATTCACAGTAACCGAGCCGGTCAACGGTAACATAGCCGGGGGCAGCATTGATCACCTGAGGAATGCGATTGACGATAGAGGCCGCCGTATGCTCCAGGGTTTTGGGAGCGTTCACCTCAAAGCTGAGGTTCGGTTCTCCCGTAAAACACCAGGCGCAGGAATCACGGTCGCTGCCGGTATAGACTTTGCCGATGCATTCCGTCTCAATGATGCCGCCGAAGCGAGTCGTTGTCGTCACCAAAGCGCTCATGCCGACACACTTGCCCTTTGCCACGGTGCCGCCGTAGGCTGCCGAATAGAGATCATCGTGGTATACGTAGGGCGTGCATTTTTGGGTTTGCGCCGTAACACCCCAGCCCAGCTTCGTCCCGAGAAGTTCGTTGGCATGCCAAAGATAGGTCGGGGAAAAGCGCTTCTGAAAACGCTCGCTGAATTCTTTCACCGAAAGCCCCACGCCGTGGTCGGCGGCGAGGGCCGCGCCGTAATCGTCGATGTTATAGCGGAGGGTTCCGCGGATGCGGTCAATGCGGCTCACCGAGGAGGCAAAGGCCGTCACCGCGTGCAGCCAAAAGCAGTCCTGAAAGCCGGAGGCGGTCAGCGTCACGCCATATTCCTTGGCGATCCGGTCAAGATCGGTAGCAAGTTTCGGTGAAGTGGCATAGGGAAAAAGCGCATCTTCGGCAGTGGTGATCACGTTGATGCCCCGCCGCATACATTTTTCAACGGTGGGGGCGATCTCTTTAAGGCCGCCGCCAATGGTGATGACGGCGATGTCCGCCTTGACTTTTGCCAAAACAGCTTCTTCGTCCCAGGTGACTGCCGTGTCAGCGACTTTTACACCGTTTAAGCAGCGGTCACGATCGACGACGGCACAGAGGTGGCCGCCGTGTTTCGTAACATAGCCGGCGATTTGCTTGCCGGTGTTGCCGTAGCCGAAAAGCAGCACGTGGATTTTTTTCATATGCACTTCACCCCCTCTCGTATATCCGTCACGTTAACTCTATTTTAGAAGTTTTTGATCGTTTTTGTCAAGTGGCCAAAAGGCTACTTTCGTTCTTTGATTTCCGCAATGATTTCCGCAGTCAGCTCTTCAACGTTTTTGACACCCAGATCCCCCTGGCCGTGGCGGCGCAGGGAAATGGTGCCGTTTTCCATTTCCTTATCCCCAGCCACCAGGGCGTAGGGAATGCGCATGGCGTGGCTTTCCCTGATCTTATAGCCGATTTTTTCGTTGCGGCTGTCCACTTCGGCACGGATGCCCTGTTCTTTCATGGCGGCGCAAATTTTCTCAATATAAGGTAGCTGATGGTCGGTGATGGACATCAACCGCACCTGCACCGGGGCGAGCCAGGTGGGGAATGCGCCGGCGAAGTGTTCCGTCAAGATGCCGATGAACCGTTCAATGCTGCCGAAAGCCACACGATGGATCATCACCGGGCGGTGTTTTTCACCGTCTTCGCCGATATAGGTGATATCAAATTTTTCCGGCATTTGAAAGTCCAGCTGAATCGTGCCGCACTGCCACGTTCTGCCGAGACAGTCTTTTAGATGAAAGTCAATTTTAGGGCCGTAAAAAGCGCCGTCGCCTTCATTGACCTGATAGCTTAAGCCCTCTTCGTCCATGGCGTCCCTTAAAGCGTCGGTGGCGGCTTCCCATATTTCGTCGCTGCCCATGGCGTCTTCAGGCTTGGTGGAGAGTTCCAGATGGTACTCAAAACCGAAAAGGCGATAGACCTCGTCGATGAGCTTAATGACGCTTTTGATCTCATCTTTGATTTGGGATTCCAGCATAAAGATATGGGCGTCATCCTGAGTAAAGCAACGCACCCGCATCAAGCCATGGAGAGCGCCGCTCTTTTCGTGGCGGTGGACCAGGCCCATTTCACCCATGCGGATGGGCAGTTCCCTATAGCTGTGCAGGCTGTTTTTATAGACGAGGATCGCGCCGGGGCAATTCATCGGTTTTACGGCAAAATCCGCGTCGTCAATTTTGGTAAAGTACATATTATCTTTATAATG
>CALFRX010000115.1 GCA_937919295.1 uncultured Peptococcaceae bacterium
AACAGATTCAGCCTGTACAGCCGGTCCAACAGATCCAGCCTGTGCAGCCTGTGCAGCCGATACAGCCGGTAAAACCCTTGGGTGCCGAAGATCTATCACCCAGTGAAGCGTCCCGTTATAAAAAGGACACGACGGCACAAAATATGGATACCTCCCATACCGATCACACAAAACCGGAACATATGACGAATCTCCGCGGCGCGGATCTCGTGCCGAAAATCCATCCCCAAATCGCCTTCCGCGGCCAGCTCGATTCTTTCGAGGCAGAGCTTTTAGAGCTTGTCATCGACGTGGAAGTGAGCGGTTTCAAAGAACTTGCCGGTGATCTCAGTGAACTGTTGGATTATTCCCGCGGTATCATGAGAGCCGAAGTCATGCAGGAGCCTTTGCCGCCGATGATCATTTGCGGATGGGATACGGATGAAATCAGAGAGCGGTCTCACTATCCCAATAAATTCTATAACGTAAACCATTTTACGCCACAGCCGCATCACGGCAAGATTATGGCTCAATTGAATCGTTTGAGAGCCAAATCCAGAGAAATGGAGCTTGCTGCCGAACATGCTTTCTATAATCCGGAAACCGGACAAACGGAACGGGATGATATTTTGAAAGCAGTGAATCGATTCAGCAGTCTGATCTATGTCTATATGCTTCAGCTTCTCGGCGGGGTTTACAAATATGGATCTTAACGGTGATCAGTGTGAAAGAGTTAAAAGCAGCAAACGACTTGATCAAAGCGTATGAAAAGACCTTCAAGAAGCCGATCAAGCCGGACAAGAATAAGAAACTATTTACCGGAGTCGACCTCGGTACGGCGTATATCGTTTTGGCCGTTGTCGACGAAGACGGAACCCCGATCGCGGGAGGGATGCAATTTGCCGAAGTGGTAAAAGATGGTCTTGTGGTGGACTATAACGGCGCCATGCAGATCGTTAAAAAACTCAAGGCAAAGATTGAAAAGAGCATCGGTGCCGAGCTTGACCTGGCCGGTATCGCCTATCCTCCCGGTACGGATATCAATGATTGCAGAGCGATCAAATATGTGGCTGAAGCCTGCGGTTTTCGGGTAGAATATACCATGGATGAACCGACAGCGGCCAACAACGTTTTGCATATCGAAGACGGCGCCGTCGTCGATATCGGCGGAGGAACCACCGGTATTGCAGTTCTGGAAAAAGGGAAGGTCATCAGTGTGACTGACGAACCTTCCGGCGGTACCCATCTGAGCCTCGTCATTGCGGGAGGAAAAGGCATTTCTTTCCTCGAAGCGGAGAAGTTCAAAAAAGACAGGGCGGAACATAAGAGTTTGATGCCCATGGTTCGGCCGGTCTTTGAAAAGATGGCGTCTATCGTCAAAAGCTCCATCAAAGGTCATAAAATCGATACCGTTTATTTGGTTGGTGGTACCTGTTGTTTTGAGGGTGTAGAAGCCGTCATGGAAAAACAGCTCGGTATCAAGGTGGTGAAACCTGACAATCCAATGCTCGTCACGCCTCTCGGCATCGCCCTTGGCAGTATGCGGGAAGGCAAGAAAGAAGAGCTTCTGTATGAATGAGAGGAAGTGAAGGAAGGTGCGAATCGGTAGAGTTATCGATAATATCTGGTCAACCAGAAAGGAAGAAACCTTAAGAAGCGCAAAACTGATGATTGTCCAGATCCTCGACACTCCTTCGGATTTGGAGAATCCTGCCAATAACGGTGGTAAAGTCATGATCGCCGCCGATATCATCGGCGCCGGCATCGGCGAATTGGTCATTACCGTCGGCGGTTCCTCGGCACGGCGTGCCGGTGGCTACGACAGCAATGTACCCATTGATTTGTTGATCGTTGGGATCATCGACGAAAACGAATGGAGTTTCTCGCAAAATAAGGAGTAAACAATGGCTTCAGACGTACTTACTACAATCAAAAATGCGGGCATTGTTGGCGCCGGTGGCGCCGGCTTCCCCAGCCATGTAAAGTTTAATGCCAAAGCAGAGGTTATTGTGGTCAATGGCGCCGAGTGCGAACCCTTGATCCGCGTGGACCAGCAGTTAATGATCGTGGAAATCGAAAAGTTCATCCGTGGTCTGGAAATTGCAATAGAAGTGACCGAAGCAAAAGAAGGCATCATCGCCATCAAGGGCAAACATAAAGAGGCGATTGCAGCGTTGGATGAAGCCGTTGCCAACAAAGACAACATACGCATACATATTTTAGACGATTTCTATCCTGCCGGTGACGAACAGGTCACATTATACGAAGCAACAGGTAGACAAGTTCCTCAAGGCGGTATCCCCATTCAGGTGGGGGCGGTGGTGACCAATGTGGAAACACTGATCAATGTCGCCCAAGCCGTCGACGAAGGGAAAGCCGTGACGGACACGTACATCACCGTTAATGGTCATGTACCCCAGCCGATCACCGTTAAAGTTCCTGTCGGCGTTTCCGTCCGGGAAGTCCTCGCTTTGGCCGGTGTCAAAAACGCTGATGATTACGGCATCATTGACGGCGGTCCCATGATGGGCGGCTTGCTCAAAAGCCCCGACGAGCCTGTGCAGAAAACATCCAAAGCCTATATTGTTCTGCCGCAAGATCATTATTTGATCAGGATCAGAAATCTTTCCCTGAAAACCATCTCCAAAGAGACACAGACCGCATGTTTGCAATGCCGGTATTGTACCGATCTCTGTCCCAGGTTTTTGCTGGGTCATACGATTGAACCTCACCGGATCATGCGCGCTCTGAAATACGGAGAAATCGCCGAAGATGTTTTAAGGATGGCCTTCACCTGTTGTGAATGTGGGATGTGCGAACAGTATGCCTGTCCTGCCCATATCAGCCCGAAAACCGTGAATGTCCAACTGAAAAAACAGCTGTCGGCAAAAGGCCTAAAACCGCTGGATAAACCGGAACCACAGATCGTGCATCCTCGCCGGGCGGAAAGAAAAGTTCCTTCCAAACGCATTGTCGGACGCTTAAATCTAACCAAATATGATCTGCCGGCGCCTCTATCCGTTAAGGAATATACTTTTAATACGATTCAAGTGCCGTTAAAGCAACATGTCGGCGTCCCCGCGGTCCCCATCGTCAAAGTTGGCGATCACGTGAAACGCGGTGATATGATCGGGGATATCCCTGAAAAAGCGTTAGGCGCAACCATACACGCAAGCATCGACGGAACCGTGTCAGAAATCACGGATTCGGTAATCGTAATCAAAGCAGGAGGTGAACACCAGTGATCAAAGCCATTGGTTTGGTGGAATTCATCAGTATTGCCAAAGGGATTGAAGCGGCGGACGCGATGCTCAAAGCTTCCCGTGTGAAAATTTTAGACGCGAGGCCGATTTGTCCCGGTAAATATATCGTATTGATTTGGGGCGACGTCTCCGCCGTGCAGAGCGCGGTGAGAGCAGGAAAGGACACTGGTGCCAACACCGTTGTGGACGATTTCGTGATTCCCAATGTGCATCCTTCGGTCATCGAAGCGATTGCCTCCGCCTCGAAGGTTTCCGGTCTTGACGCCCTGGGCGTCATCGAATCCTTCTCTGTGGCGGCGCTGATCGTCGCCGCGGATGCCGCGGTGAAAGCGGCAGAAGTGGATCTCATTGAAATCCGCGTCGGTAACGGCATCGGCGGTAAATCCTTCGTTACCCTCACCGGCGATGTCGGGGATGTGAAATCCTCCATCACCGTCGGTACAAAATCCTGTGCGGACAAGGGAATGCTCGTTGAATCCGTAGTGATTCCCGCTCCCCATAAAGATCTAACAGCTCACGTTTTATAAATTTAAATATTTACCCATTTAACATCCCAAGGAGGTGAAAAAGAATTGAAACGACTTATTTCCGTAAATGACATTAAATGTCTATACGAACAAGGTCAAAAAGAATTCTATCAAGATGACAATACAGTCATCACACCTGCAGCAAGAGACGCAGCCAGCGAATTCGGGGTGAAAATCATCAAGGGTCGTCAGCCTTACGGCGTCGGCAATGTTGAAAGTTATCCTGTTGCGAGCGGCGCATCTCCCGTCGTCGCCGCCGGCGCCACGGTGGTGAAATCCGACGCGGTATCTCCCGCGACGAAATGCCCTCCCATCCCCGGTTATAGAGCAGATCAACCTTTGTACACTTCTCCTTGGCCGGACGTTGTTCCGAGAACCAACTGCTCTGTAAGAACACAGGCGTCGCCGACTTCTTACACCACACCCTGGCCCAAAGCCAATCCCATTGCGGCTCAGGCTTTGGCCAATATGGAACCGCCGAGACAATCCGTCGGCCCCTTCAATGCCGGCGCGCCCTCTACGGTTCAGCCGATTACCGCGGTACCTTGCGGTGGTGTTTATCCCACCAATCAATACGCCACGATTCCGCCGGCAGTCACTTCCTGCAGTGCCGCGAACATCGCGGAAGCCCCTGCGGCAGCGCCCTGTAATACCGTTGATCCCGAGATGATCGCCCAGATTGTCCGGCAGGTCTTAAGCGGCATGGGCAACACCTGCAGCAGCCCCGGTCTTGACCGCGTGGTTGATCCCGGTACCGGCTTTATGCTGATCAAATCCAGCACAGGCCAAATGGACGTCTTTAACGACGGCAAACAGGATCGCCCCGGGATTTACATCAAAGAATTCACCAACCCCCAGGAAAGCCCTAATATGACCGCGGGGATGATGGAATTTGATCATTCTTCTCTGGACTGGACCCTCACTTATGATGAAATGGATTATGTGATCGAAGGCACCTTGGAATTTATTGTCAACGGTCAGAAATTTACGGGACACGCCGGTGATTCCTTCTATATCCCCGCCAACACCCACGTAACTTTCACCACCCCCGACAAGGCGAAATTCTTCTTTGTTACATATCCCGCAAATTGGGCTGAAACAGCCGGCATAAAGTAGTCAAAATTGTTACCATAAATTAAATAAAAACATTTATTTTCAAAAACAGGAGGAAAATAAAAAATGACAAATATCGCATTAGGTATGATTGAAACCAAAGGTTTAGTTGGCTCCATTGAAGCAGCCGATGCCATGGTCAAAGCTGCGAACGTTACCTTAATCGGTAAAGTACATGTCGGCGGCGCTTATGTCACCGTTATGGTTCGCGGTGATGTCGGCGCTGTGAAAGCCGCCACCGATGCCGGTGCTGCTGCTGCTCAGAGAGTCGGCGAATTGATTTCCGTGCATGTCATCCCCCGTCCCCATCATGAAGTCGAATACATTTTACCGAAACTTGGTAACGAATAAGATCATTTCCGAAGAATCAGGTAAAGGGGTTGAACTTTATGGCAACTCAAAACATTGCTTTGGGTATGATCGAAACCAAAGGTCTTGTTGGTTCCATTGAAGCTGGCGATGCCATGGTCAAAGCTGCGAACGTTACTTTGATCGGTAAAGTGCACGTAGGCGGCGCCTATGTGACCGTTATGGTTCGCGGTGACGTTGGTGCGGTGAAAGCCGCCACCGATGCCGGAGCCGCCGCTGCGCAGAGAGTCGGTGAACTGATCTCCGTGCATGTAATTCCCAGACCCCACCATGAGGTAGAATACATTTTACCTTCCTTACCGTTTATGGATGACGATGATGACGGTCCTGTTTCTCCGCTCGATGGCGGAGAAACAGAACCTGAAGTCGAAGACGCAGCCGTTTTGGAAGCAGAAACCGAATCTGCTGAAGAAGAAGCCGAAGAAGTTTCTCCTGCCGAAGAAGCGGAGGAAGCAAGCGTTGAAGAACCGGAAGAAGCAGAAGAAGCGACCGACGTCGCCTCTGAAGTGAAGAGCGCAAAATCTTCCGAAGTCGATATTGCCAAAGAATTGGAAGGATTGGCGGTTAAAGAATTAAGAAAAATCGCTCGTAAAACCGAAGGGATCGGAATTGTCGGCAGAGAAATCTCTGCGGCAAACAAGAAAATGTTGATCAACGAAATCACCAAAGCCAGACAAAAATAATATCGGCATAAGCCGTTTTTCCCATTGCATACAATGGGTTTGTTCCATGTGAAAAAATTAGAATAATCAATCGGAGAAAGGGGGAAATAATTTGACTCTCGATTTTGATTTAAGAATCATTCAGGAAACCAGAGATCTTGCCCGCAAAGCCAAAGAAGCGCAGGAAATCCTGGCCACCTTTTCTCAGCAGAAATTAGATGAAATTACCAAATCTATGGCTGACGCCGTTGTCGCCAATGCCGAATGGCTGGCAAGAATGGCCTGCGATGAAACGAAGTACGGGGTTTATGAACACAAGATCATCAAAAATACCTTCGCCGGTAAAAATGTCTACGATTTCATCAAGGATATGAAAACCACTGGCTACATTGATGAAGACCCCGTCAATAAAGTTTATAAAATTGCCTGCCCCATGGGGGTTATCATGGCAATTATTCCCACCACGAATCCCACTTCCACCACCATCCATAACGCGATGTGCTGTGTGAAATCAGGGAACTCGGTGATCTTCTCACCCCATCCCCGCGCCGTGAAGTGCATTAACGCCGCAGCGCAGGTCTTGGCGGACGCCGCGTCTCGCGCCGGCGCTCCCGACGGTACCATCGGCTGCCTCTCCCGGGCCAGCATGGAAGGGGCAAACGCTTTGATGCATAACGATCACATTGCCGCGATCGTGGCAACCGGTGGCCCCGGTCTGGTGAAAGCCGCTTATTCTGCCGGTAAACCCGCTCTTGGCGTTGGCGCCGGTAATGTTCCGGCTTTTATCGAAAGAACAGCCGATGTGAAAAAAGCAGTTCATGACATCGTGATCAGCAAATCCTTTGACCATGGTATGATCTGCGCTTCCGAACAGCATATTTTGGCGGATCAGCCCATTAAGGATGAAGTCATTGCCGCTTTGAAAGCAGAAAATTGCTATTTCATGAACGATGAAGAAAGCAAAAAAGTCGCTCAAACCATCATGACCGCCGATAACGGCATGGATGCGGCATTTGTCGGTAAATCCGCCTGCTATATCGCGGAACATTCCGGGATCAGCGTTCCTCAAGGTACCAAACTGCTGATTGCCCCCATGGGTGGTTACGGCAAAGAATATCCGCTTTCTTATGAAAAGCTCACTTCGGTTTTGGGTTTCTATTCCGTGAAAGACTGGCATGATGCCTGCGCCCTTTCCCTGGGTCTTTTGAGCATCGGCGGAATGGGTCATACCCTCGTTATTCACTCCAAAGACGATGGCATCATCCGCGCCTTTGGCGCCAAACCGGTTTCCCGTATTTTGGTCAATACGCCCAGTTCTCTTGGGGGGATTGGTTATACCACCAACATTACGCCCTCCCTTACCTTGGGTTGCGGTACTTACGGCGGTTCCAGCCTCGATGATAATCTCAGCCCCATGCATTTGCTTAACATTAAGAGATTGGCTTATGGCATCTGCGACACAGAAATCCCTGAAGAAGGTTCCGGTTCGTCTTGTCCCGCCCCCGCTCAGAATCACTGCAACGCGGATATGATTTCTGAAGTAGTCAGACAAGTCCTTGCCCAGATGGGTAAATAAGGGACGGTGATGGATTATGAATGAAAAGGAAATCGCTGCCTTGGTCGCAAAAGTCATGGCGGAATTGGAAAAAACCAACAGTTGCAGCAACAGTTACAGCAGCAGTTGCAACGGCAGTGGTGCCGATGATCCCTATCTCGTTCCCGTCGGCGTCTCCAACCGTCATATTCACCTCAGTCAGGCAGATTTCGAAACGCTCTTCGGTAAGGGCGCGACGATGACCCATTTTAAAGACCTTTCTCAGCCCGGGCAGTTTGCCTGCCAGGAAGTTGTAACCCTGGTGGGTCCCGGCGGCGCCATCGAAAGAGTGCGTCTCTTAGGCCCCGCGAGAAAACAGTCGCAGATAGAAGTTTCTGTTGCCGATTGCTTTAAACTCGGCGTCAAAGCGCCGCTTAGAGATTCCGGCGATCTCAGCGGCTCCGCGGCTCTGACCATGGTCGGTCCTGCCGGCTCTGTCAGTGTTCCAGAAGGTTGTATCATCGCTTTGAAACATATCCACATGCATACCAGCGATGCGGAACGCATTGGTTTAAAGGACAAAGACCATGTCGATGTTCAGACCTGTGGCGACCGTAACCTAATTTTCCAGGATGTGCTGATTCGCGTAGGCGAAAACTTCAAGCTGGAAATGCATGTCGATATGGATGAAGCCAACGCCGCTTCTCTCACCAACGGTGATCGGGTTCGCATCATCGGCAAAAGCAAATAAACCGGTTTGGGCCGGTTATGATAAAAAGAGAGTGTGTACTTTTGTACCACTCTCCTTTTTTACGGTGTTTCCTGCCGCACCGGGGGAGCATGGCGGCTGCAAAAAATTCCTTGCCCTTGCGATAAAAAGTCTGAAAACAGCTAAGTCAGTTATGACTCATTGCCGTGGGCTGGGACTTCATCCTCAAAAGAGCGTACGGCATTTGCTTAGGCGTAAAACGGAGCCCTTCGTTTTCACCTGGAAAGACAAGAAACCGACGGATCCGCAAAGATACATCTTGACCGTATTTGTGCTTTCTATGACATTTTAAATTTTCTACGTTAAGACGTTGAAAATATATGACAGTTATGATAGAATTTAACTGTGTAGATACATTAAACATCTGGTTAAAGGAGCGAAAAATGAAAAAGAGATTTTCTTTTAAAAAGAGCGTTACGCTGACGCTGATTCTTAGTTTCGTTCTCGCCTTTGGTGCAATTGTTGGTGTGAATCAGGAAGTGGCTGCAAAGGTAGGCATTTTAAGCATTGACGTTACGTATGCCTTGGGGAACGGCCCCGCACCCAGTGACGTAACGATGCCCGGCAAAACTTCTTGGGATATTGGCAGCACCACCCTGGCAGCTGCCCCCACTTGCACGAATAGTAATTATAAATTCGTAAAATGGGCAGATGCGGAAGATAATCTATATAACCCGGGTGACACCTATGAGGTTAAAGGTACTCCCTCTGAGTTGACCTTTACCGCGGTTTGGCAAGTGGCGGTCACCTACAAAGTGAATCTCGATGATGCTGCTGAATCCATCACCGCGCCGACGGCTGATTCCGCTTACTGCAAAAAAGATTATAAAATCGAAGATAAGTATACACTGACCGCCAATTATTATACGTTTCAAGGTTGGTCCACCCAGGCTGACGCCACAACAGCGGAATATAAGCCCGGTGAGACCATTAAGGCCTCCGTGGTCACCGGGCCCATCACCTTATACGCTGTTTGGGGCCGGAAATTCTATAGTGTGATCTATCACGCCAACACCGACAGCGACGCCAATGACAGCGCCGTCAGCGTACCGGCGGATACGACGAAATACATGGACGACAACCTCACCGTGACCGTGATGGGCAACAGCAGCCTTGCTTCAACGAACGCTAACTATAAAACTATGACCGACGCGACCCCTGTTAGAACCGGTTATACCTTTGCCGGGTGGGCCACTTCCGCCACGGCGACGACAGCGGAGTATCAGCCCGGCGCCACCTTTACCATCAATAAGGATATGGATCTTTATGCCGTTTGGACAGCCGGTGGCGCAAAGACTACCGCCACCAGTACCACACCGCAAACGGGCAGCAGCGACCAGCTGACGCTCTACATTGTCATCGCCCTGCTTTGCCTTGCCGGAATTGGCTATCTTTGCTATGATCAACGGAAAGCGAAGGTTACAAAATAAAAAAGCAGGTCCGCGTCAATAAGAAAATAAACCTTTTCTTTATTGTGGTTTTGTCCCTGATTTTTCTTTTTTGTGTTTATCAGATCATTGCCATTCAGTGGGAACATATGAGGGCCGATCGCCTTTACGATGAGGCAGCGGCGGTTTATGTAACTCCCGGCGAAAAGAAAGCAGACCACCCCTCTGTGGATATCGCGGCGCTGAGGGAAGTCAATCGGGACATTGTCGCCTGGCTTTTGGTGGATGATACCGACATCAGCTATCCGATACTGCATACCACGGACAATGAAAAATATTTGACCACCGCCTATGACGGCACGAAAAGCAGCAACGGCAGTATTTTCATGAACGCCTATAATGCTGGGGATTTTTCGGATCAAAATACCCTGATTTACGGTCACAACATGCGGGATCAATCCATGTTCGGTAAGTTGCTGGAGTTCGAGGAACCAGCGTTTTTGGAAACCCATAAGACTTTCACGGTCTACACTGATACGAAGACACTGCGCTATGAGATCTTCGCCGCTTACGTCACCTATTCCGCCAGCTTTGTCTATAGCGACCACTTCGATTATACCTGGGATTTTTATGATTTTATCGAAAAGAGTCTTGCTTCCTCTATTGTTGATATGCAGGTAGATGTTACGGAAAACGACCGCATCGTTACGTTATCCACCTGCACTTCCCGGGGCAATCGTGCGGAACGCTTTGTGGTACAGGGAAAACTGGTCACAGAATAACAAAAAAGGATAATA
>CALFRX010000116.1 GCA_937919295.1 uncultured Peptococcaceae bacterium
TGCCGGCAATTTTGCCGGTTTCTTCGCCCAGCGCTGTAAAGTCAATACTGACCGTTACGGTGGATCGGGAATACGTCGACAGCCGCATGATGGGCATCGTTAAAAACGAAGATTTGAGTAAATACATACTCTAAGCGTTTTCCGGTGAGGGAACCGCAAATCGCTCCCTCAAGGCAAGATAACATGCAATATATATTGTAGAAATACAATAAAAAAGAGCAAAACAGCGATAAAATCCTCTTGCATGAGGCAATACTTTATGGTACTATGTTAAAGAAACACGCACGGATTTGGATTTTCGCGCCGGTGCCTTGATAGGTGTCGCGAAAAAAGGAAGAATCCGGAGGTGAAAGCGGAGTAAACCCGCAATCAAAAAACCGAGGAGGAAATAACGAAAATGGCAGTTATTTCAATGAAACAGCTTTTAGAAGCAGGCGTCCATTTTGGACACCAAACCCGCCGTTGGAACCCGAAAATGGCTCCTTACATCTTTACCGAAAGAAACGGCATCTACATCATCGATCTGCAGAAAACAGTCAAGAAAATTGATGAAGCCTATGCTTTCATCAAAGATACTGTGGCAGAAGGCGGCTCCATCCTGTTTGTAGGAACCAAAAAACAGGCTCAAGACGCCATCAAGGAAGAAGCCGAACGTTGCGGCATGTTCTTTGTGAATCAGAGATGGCTCGGCGGCCTGTTGACCAACAACAAAACCATCCAAAAGCGTATTGATTTCCTGCGCGACATGGAAAGAATGGAAGAGGACGGTACCTTAGCCCTCTTACCCAAAAAGGAAGTCGCCCAGTTGCAGGGTAAAAAAGAGAAGCTCGAAAAATTCTTGGGCGGTATCAAAGAGATGAGAGATCTCCCCGGCGCTCTTTTTGTGGTTGACCCCAAAAAGGAAAGAATCGCCGTGGCCGAAGCCAAGAAACTGAGCATTCCCATTATCGCGATTGTCGATACGAATTGCGACCCCGAAGAAGTGGATTACGTGATCCCCGGGAACGACGACGCCATTCGCGCCGTCAAACTCCTCGTCGCCAGAATGGCCGACGCGGTCATCGAAGGCAACCAGGGTATGTCCATGGCGGAAGCTGTTGACGAAGCACCGGCAGAAGCAGGGGAAAAGGAAGAAGCAGCCGCCGCTGAATAAATCAATCAAATAGAGCAGGGCAGATTGCGGATCGGCTGACCCAGGCGATACAACGCCTGACCCTGCTTTTTACTTGCGTATAGGAGGAAAATACAACATGATTTCAGCTCAAATGGTTAAAGAGCTCCGGGAAAGAACCGGAGCCGGTATGATGGATTGTAAAAAGGCCCTCACGGAAACAGACGGCGATATGGAAAAAGCCGTTGATTTTCTGCGGGAAAAAGGCCTCGCCGCTGCGGAGAAAAAAGCCGGGCGCATCGCCGCCGAAGGCATGGTCGCCGCAGCCCTTTCCGCCGACGCCAAACATGGTGTGCTGGTGGAAGTCAACTGTGAAACAGACTTTGTCGCCAAAAACGAAGATTTTAAAGCTTTTGCCGCCGATGTGGCCCAGCAGGTTTTGGCGGGGAACGCCGCCGATGTGGACGCGCTCCTTGGCGAAGCGCTTCTTGACGATAGCAGTAAAACCGTGAAAGACGAACTGACCGAAAAAGTCGCCGTGATCGGTGAAAATATCAATATCAGAAGATTTGCGAAAATCGAAGCCGCCGACGGCTGCGTTGCCGCTTATATCCATGGCGGCGGCAAGCTGGGCGTGGTCGTTTACGGTAAAACCGGCGTGGTCAATAAAGAAATCAAAACCGCTTTGAGAAACATTGCTATGCAGATTGCGGCGATGGATCCCAAATACGTCAGCCGCGATGAAGTACCCGCTGATTTTCTGGAACACGAAAAAGAAATTCTGATGGCCCAGGCCAAAGAAGAAAATCCCAATAAACCGGAAAACATCATTGAAAAGATGATCATTGGTAGACTGAACAAGGAAATGAAGGAGATCTGCCTGTTGGATCAAAGTTACGTACAGGATGGCGATATGACCGTCGCCCAGTATGCGGCAAAAGTCGGCAAAGAAAACAACACTGATTTTTCCGTGGTTCGCTTCGTTCGTTTCAAAACAGGGGAAGGTATGGAAAAGAAGCAGGACGACTTTGCCTGTGAAGTAGAAAACATGTTCAAATAAAATTTCATAACAGAGATAGGGGTATGCTATGTGGGCTGAACCAAAGTATAAGAGAGTCGTTTTGAAGCTGAGCGGAGAAGCGCTGGCCGGCGACGCCGGCTACGGTATTGACCAAAAGATGCTGAGCCACGTTGCCAAGCAAGTGCAGGATGTACGTGATCTCGGTATTGATGTGCTGATCGTGGTCGGCGGTGGAAATATCTGGCGGGGAATCGCCGGTTCCGAGCAGGGTATGGAACGCGCTACCGCTGATTATATGGGTATGCTGGCGACGGTTATGAACAGCCTGGCACTGCAAAATGCCCTGGAAAACATCGGCGTTGATACGAGAGTCCAGTCCGCCATCGAAATGCGGCAGATTGCCGAACCGTATATCCGGCGCAAAGCCATCCGCCATTTGGAAAAAGGCAGAGTCGTGATTTTTGCCGCAGGTACGGGTAATCCCTATTTCTCAACGGATACCAGCGCTGCTTTAAGAGCCGCGGAGCTCGACGCGGAAGTGATTCTGATGGCCAAAAAGGTGGACGGCGTTTATTCCGCTGACCCCAAGACCGATGCCCGCGCCGAAAAATTTGACCACTTGACCTATCAGGACGTGCTGCAGAAAGAGTTGAAAGTCATGGATTCCACAGCCGCCTCTCTCTGCAAAGACAATCATATTCCTATTATTGTATTCAATATTAACGGTAAGGACAACACGCGAAAAGCGGTTCTTGGAGAAAACGTTGGTACGATCGTTGGAGGTGAAACCAGTGATTAAAGATTACATAGAAGAAGCGGAACGTAGAATGGGAAAAACCGCGGAGGCGCTAAAGAGGGAATTCGCCACGCTGCGGGCAGGGAGAGCAACCCCCGCCCTTCTCGATAAGATTCAGGTGGATTATTATGGCGCCTTGACTCCTCTCAGTCAGATGGCGAACATTTCCGCCCCGGAAAGTCATCTTTTGATGATACAGCCCTGGGATAAGAGCACTTTGAAAAATATTGAAAAGGCGATTCTCGCCTCAGATCTCGGATTGAATCCCAATAATGACGGCTCGGTGATCCGCATTGCCATTCCGCAGCTAACGGAAGAACGCAGAAAAGAACTGGTGAAAGTCGTCAGAAAAAAGGATGAAGATGCCAAAGTCGCGATCCGCAATCTCAGAAGGGAACTGAACGATGACATCAAGGATTTGGAAAAAGAAAAGGATGTTTCCGAAGACGATGCCGCTCGCGGTTTGGACGAAGCACAAAAGCTAACGGAAAAATGGATCAAGAAGTTAGATGAAATAACCAAAACAAAGGAATCCGAGATTATGGAAGTCTGATCAATTTAATGCGTATGCATTTTTGAAGTTAATTTCATAATAATTAAGGAGGTGTATTTGAATGTATAAAATCACTGATGAATGCGTCGCTTGCGGTACTTGCTTAGATGAATGCCCCAGCGAAGCAATCAAAGAAGGCGATATTTATGAAATCGATCAGGAAATCTGCACCGAATGCGGTACTTGCGTCGATTCTTGCCCCAATGATGCCATCATCGAAGAATAATGACGGAACCCCCTCGGCAGCGAGGGGGTTTTTGACAATTTTACGGGAGTATTCTTTTTATGAAAAAAACCACAGAGAAGTTAAGGGATCAAATTGATCGTGACGCTGTTCCGCGCCATGTTGCCATCATCATGGACGGCAATGGCCGCTGGGCGCAAAAAAAGCGGCTCGGCCGGATCAAAGGCCATGTGGCGGGGGCGAAGATCATTCGTAACTTGACAGATGTCTCTTCGGAGTTAGGCATTAATGCGCTGACGCTTTACTGCTTTTCTACGGAAAATTGGCGCCGCCCCCTTGCTGAGGTTAATTTCTTGATGGAGCTGATTCGCGGTTATCTGCTGGATCAGGCCGCCGACATGGTCAAAGAAGGGGTACGACTGACCTCTGTCGGCGTCACCGAGGAACTGCCGGAAAAAGTAAAAAGAGAACTTCTTCGCGTCGAAGCGATGACCAAAGACTGCGATAAAATCACCCTCAATCTGGCCCTGAACTACGGCGGTCGGGAAGAGATTGTTCACGCGGCGAAGGCAATTGCCGCCAAGGTTGAAAAAGGCGAACTAAAGGCCGCCGACATCGACGAGAATCTTTTTGCCGCCCAGCTCTACACTGCTTTTCTGCCGGATCCTGATCTTTTGATTCGTACTTCCGGGGAGATCCGCCTTTCCAACTTTCTGCCTTGGCAGACAGCCTATACGGAATTTTATTTTACCGATGTCAACTGGCCCGATTTTACTGAGGCCGCCTATTACCGCGCGATTTTAGAATATCAGCGCCGCAGCCGCCGTTTCGGCGGGATTTCCTGAAATATTGGAATATTGTGGAATATGAGGAAGAAAACATGTTGAAAACAAGAGTGATCAGCGCTCTGATCTTTGTGCCTGTGGTGTTGCTGGCGACTTATTTTGGCGGCTTTGTTTTTGCCGCTTTGATGTTAGCCATTGCCCTGATCGGCGGTTATGAATTTGGAAAAATGCTGGAAGCCAACGCTTACCGTTTGCTTCCCTGGATATATTACCCTGTTACCGTTTTGCTTATCGTTATGGCGCAGCTGACGCCTGTCAACGGCGGAGTCACGGTGGCTGTGGCCTTTCTTGGCTTTGCCGCCTATCTGACCTTATTCATCTTTGGTAAAATCCACATCGACGAGGCAGCAGATCGGAAGAGCGTCGTGTAGGGAA
>CALFRX010000117.1 GCA_937919295.1 uncultured Peptococcaceae bacterium
ATAGCGGATAGAATGGGAGACGTGGCCCATCTCTACGGCATGGTCGCTCCTGATGTCAGCAATGAACAAACGGTGCGAAATGTGTATTTTATTGATCCGCGGCAAATCATCCGAGCCATCTTGATTTATCCGTTGACGAATGGGCGCAGCATTCCCGAAATCCTGCGGCTGTTGACCGCGCTGCAAACGACGGATCGGGATAAGGTCGTGACACCGGCCAACTGGCAACCGGGCCAAGCGACGATGGTGCCGCCGCCGCAAACATACGACCAGCTTGTGGCCCGCGAACAGAATCCGCAGCAGCTCGGTCTTGCTTGCAGAGACTGGTTTTGGTGTTATAATGCCCAATCACCTGCAGCCTCCGGTCGACGGATGGTTTTCAGTGAGCATAAGGATTTGCTGTTAAGCTCGTCGGATGCAGAAAAGAAAAGCTGGCGCAGGACTTAAATCCTACTGCCTGTCCCCATTGACCGCCTTTGTAGAAAGGAAGAGGGTGTCCCCTGCGATAAGTTTTTGCACTTATCGTTTTGGGACGCCCCCTTTTTTATGAATAATCCAACACCACCGCTTGGATCTTCCCGGCGTTGGAGACGCGTGGAATGAGTTTAGCAGATACTGTGGTGTAAGATAGGTCGGCGGACACTTGCAAAGGAAAGAAAAATGGGCTAAAATATGAAATATAATTTGCTAAGGGGCGATTGAAATGACAGCAAAAGCGAAACGACTGGATTTTTTTGAAGAGGGAATCTTCATTAAAATCAATAAAAAAGTGGTGGACATGGAAAAGGCGGGACGCAAGATCTATAATCTTTCCGTCGGCACGCCGGACTTCCCGCCCCAAGAACACGTCATGGCAGCGTTGGCTCAAAGCGCCCTAAATCCAAAGTCATACAAATATTCTTTGCGGGACTTTCCTGATGTGATCAAGGCCGTTGCCGACTACTATAAAAAGCGCTTCGGCGTGACGCTAAACCACGCTGAAATCATGGCGGTTCACGGTACCCAGGAAGGCATGGGCCATCTGGGTATGGCCATCTGCAACCCTGGTGACGTGGTGTTGCTGCCGGATCCCGGCTACCCTGTTTTTGAGGCCGGGGCACATTTCGGCGGCGCGGAAATCGTCCACTATCCGCTGTTAAGGGAAAACGGTTTTCTGCCGGTATTGGACGATATTCCCTCGTCAGTTTACCAAAAAACCAAGTATATTGTCGTATCGTATCCCACCAATCCCACCGGCGCCGTGGCACCGAAGTCTTTCTATGAATCATTGATTGAGTACGCCAAAAAATACGATTTTTATATCATCAACGACAACGCCTATCCGGATATTATCTTTACGGAGGATCCGGGTTATTCCTTTCTTTCTCTGCCCGGCGCTAAGGAAGTGGGGGCGGAGTTCTTTTCCTTGAGCAAGACCTTTGATCTTTGCGGCGCCCGCATCTCCTTCTTTATCGGTAACAGGGAGCTGGTAGAGGCTCTTTCCCTGCTTCGCAGTCAACTGGATTTCGGCGTGTTCTACCCGGTGCAACGAGCCGCTGTGGCGGCCCTTTGTGGTCCCCTTGATTTTGTGGAAATTCAGCGTATGGCGTATAAAAGACGCCGTGATGCTTTATGCGATGGCTTGCGTAAAATCGGCTGGCCCGTCGAAAATAACATGGGCACCATGTTCGTCTTTGCCAAAATCCCGCCTCAATACAACTCCTCCGAAGTTTTTGCCGGATTGCTTTTGGAAAAAGTCGGCGTGGTCTGCACGCCGGGGGTCGCCTTCGGCGCTTGCGGCGAAGGTTATGTCCGCTTTGCCCTGACCCAACCTGCGGAAGTCCTTGAGGAAGTGGCCGCCCTGATCGGTAAAAGCGGACTGATTTAAAAATATCTGAAAAAGCCTTGACTCTAACGTTGCGTCATGCCTTATTCTTAACTTAAAGGCGGTGATGAAGTTGCATCTTTCCATCAGTGAAACGGCAAATCTGTTCGGCATCAGCGTGCGCACCCTCCATTATTACGACGAGATCGGAATCTTAAAACCTGCAAAAGTCAGCGACGCCGGCTACCGTTATTATGACGATCTCGCCATGGAACAGTTACAGCAGATCTTGTTCTACCGGGAACTGGAATTCTCACTAAAGGAAATCGCCGCGATGATCTCTCGCCCCGATTATGATAAGACCGACGCTCTGAAAAAGCACCGTGCATTGCTGCTTTTAAAGCGTCGCCACCTTGATGAGTTGATCTCTTTGGTGGAAGACACGTTAGGAGGAGTCGACATGAAAACACAAAAAATAACCGCCGCTGAGATTGCCGCGGTGAAAAAGCAATACGCTGTTGAAGCGGAACAACGCTGGGGAAAAACAGCAGCTTACAAAGAAAGTCAGGAAAAGTACGCATCTTACGGCGAGGCCGAAAAAGTCGCCAGCGCCGAAGAAGCCAGAGAAATTTTCTCCGCTTTTGCCCGTCTTATGGACGTACCGCCTGCTGATCCCAAAGTGCAGGCGTTGGTGAAAAAGTGGCGGGAACATATTACAAAATACCATTATCAATGTACCAAAGAGATTTTGGCCGGTCTCGGTAAGATGTATATTGCCGATGAGCGTTTTACAAAGAACCTGGACGCTTACGGCGACGGTACCGCGGCGTATATCAGCAAGGCCATTGCCGTTTATTGTGAAACGAAATAAAAATGTGATATGATAAAAGAAATTCTATCATGAGATGATAGCCGGAAAAGGAAGCGTGCAAGCGTATGGCGGAAGAATGTTTGATTTGCGGGAAACCGCTTATGTATACGAATGAAGTTAGGGAAATGCAATGCGTGGTTTGCGGTAAAAAAATGCTGAGCAAAGCTTGCTGTGTGGATCATCACTTTGTCTGCGACGATTGTCACAGCAGCGGTGTGGCATTGATTAAAACGATCTGTTTGAACAGCAAAAGCAAAAATCCCTACCGCATTGCCTTGAAGCTGATGCAGCAAGATTTTATTCATATGCACGGTCCGGAACATCACGTTTTGGTCGGCGCGGCTTTACTGACGGCATATAAGAACGCCGGCGGCGTCACCGATTTGGAAAGAGCCTTAAATGAAATGGAAGTACGGGGCAAAAAGGAACCCGGCGGCGCCTGCGGCTTTTGGGGTTGTTGCGGTGCGGCAATTTCTGCCGGTATGTTTATCAGCATCATTTCCGGCGCCACACCCCTTTCCGAAGACGAGTGGGGCAAATCGAATCTGATGACGGCGGCGGTACTTGCAAAAATCGGTGAGATTGGCGGTCCCCGCTGCTGTAAGTGTAACGCGTTGATTGCCATTGAAACAGCCGTTGATTACGTGAAAGCGCATTTCGGTGTTGAGATGGAAAGGGAAGAGGAGGGGATTGTCTGTTCTTTTTACAGAAAAAATGCCCAGTGCCTTAAAGAACGCTGTCCCTTTTTCCCAAAGAAAAGCAAATAATCAGCGTCGGTGAATGGAAGCGGATAAAGTATTTTCTTTGGCACAATATTTGGCCCAAAGGCTCGAAAGTGTTGTAAAAGCGGCGGTTTAAGCGGCTTTGGTCAACCCTAATCGTTTTTTATGGTGCGGTTTGAAGGTACGATCAATAAAGAGGAGAGGCGGAGACCCTCTTGCAGCAAAGGAATAGGTAGCATATCAATAAAAAATCTTTTCGGTTTTCCGAAAAGATTTTTTGATGATGTCGTTTCTTTATTCCTGCCAGTCTTTACAGACATCGACCCATGATTCGTAGCCGGAGTATTTTTCCAATTTTGGGATGGTCAGTTCAATGACGGAATTGTCGCTGCCGCAGGCCGGAAAAACCGTTTCGAAGCGTTTCAGCGATTCATCGAGGTAGACGATAACGCTCTTATGGATGCCAAAGGGGCATACGCCACCTACAGCGTGGCCGATCATGGTTTCCACTTCCTCGGGGTTCAGCATTTTTGCTTTGACTCCATATCGTGTCTTATATTTCTTATTGTCGATCCTGGCATCACCGGCGGTAACGATGAGTATCGGTTTTTCTTCTACTTTGAAAGAGAGCGTTTTCGCGATGCGCTTGCCCTCGCAGCCCAAGGCTTCTGCCGCCAGGGCCACGGTGGCGCAAGAAACATCGAATTCTATGATTTTTGCATCCATATTCCATTGCTTTAAATAGGATTTCACTTTTTCAATGGCCATCATCTGTTCCTTTCCGTTTTTCACGAGTGATATCTATATTATAGAAAAGGGGCGGAATACTGTCAAGAGATGGCAGATTTGGTAAGAGTTTTTGTCATCTTTAGAATAGAATCCATTCATTCACTATTGTTTTCAGGAAGCAAACCGTATAAAATATACAATATGAGGATCTTTTGTGTAGAAGATGATAAGAATATCAGGGATTTAATCATCTATGCCGTGAGCAACAGCGGCATGGATTGTTTTGGTTTTCCCGATGTCGCTTCCTTATTTGAGGCGCTGCACAGGGAAAGCCCTGATCTCATCTTGATGGATATCGTATTGCCGGAAACCGACGGCATCACGGCGTTGTGTATATTAAAAAATAATCCTGATACCGCGTCGATTCCGGTGATTTTTGTAACTGCCAAAACCGGAGAATACGACCGTGTCTTCGGCTTGAACGCCGGCGCCGATGATTATATCGTGAAACCCTTCAGCGTGTTAGAATTGGTTTCACGCATCAAAGCGGTGCTGCGGCGGACGATGCCGAAAGAGAACGAACGCCTCGCGGTCGGCGACATTACTCTGGATCAGACCTCCCACCGGGTTTTTGTCGGTGGCGAAGAAGTTTTTTTGACCAACAAAGAATACCGTTTGCTTTCTTTTCTGATGGAAAACGAAGGCACCCTGATCAGCCGCGATACGCTCTTAAACCGTGTTTGGGGTTTTGATTTTCAGGTGGAGACCCGTACAGTGGACGTCCATATCCGCTACTTGCGCCGGAAACTGGGAGAGAGGGGCAATCTCATTGAAACGGTGCGGGGTGCCGGATATCGGATGGTAGCGGCAACTGAATAAATCAATCAATACTTAGGCCATTTCGGCCATTGCCCTTTTTGCGGGACCGCTAACAGCGGCAGCATCTTTTTTGTCTTACGAAACGATATAGCAAGCTACCGAAATACAGCCAAAAAATGAAATAGCCTGTCTAGCGCCGGGGTTTACCATTGACGAAGCGTATCTGACGCCGCTCACATTTGGCTCTTCTTATGTTGACGATTTCAGCAAAGTATGTTACGGTATTGGTAGCGAAGCGGATGAGTTGAAATATGTGGGGAATGGGTTCCTCTACGCGAAGAGAGCAACACTGCAAAGCGCGGTTTTCCGCGCCGTTTCCCAAAAGATGAAACGTCTTTGGGATGTGGAGGTGAAAAGATGAGTGGGGTAATCGTCGTCGTTGTTTTACTTGGTCTGACCACTGCTATGACAGTATATTCCCTGAAAAAACGGGGCAGCTGTAGCAGTTACTGCCGCTGCCGCTGTCCATTTGACGAAAAAACAGAATGTGGAACCACGCCGTTAGATAAAAATGACGGTAGAAAATCGGGTCAATCAGATTAATGATGCAATAAAACGAAAAGGGAGGTTTAGAGCCTTCCTTTTTGTGTGTGAATAACCGCGTCTTGCGGTATTTTAGGCTATGCATAAAGTTTGCCCCGGGCCTTTGTCCACAAAGACGAAGCACTTGCGGGCTGTCGCAGCTTTGTGAAATTTCCGGCAGTGTATGATGAAAAATCGGTTTTTGATTTTCGATTGGGAACTTGCTTTTTGCGGGGTTTTCTATGTGTCAACCCCTTTTCGATAAAATAGAAAGAATTCCCCAAAACGTATCGGTATTTATTGCTATAGAATTTAGAAATATTTTTAAAAAATTTAAAATAATAAATAATTGAAGAAAAAATACGGATATAAAATATAAGGGTATAATATCCGCAAAATGTTGGTTTATGAAAAAAGCTATTTAAGAAATGAAGGACAACCGAAATGTGATGAAAATAAGAGAGTAACAAAGAAAATTTGATTAAAACAATGGCCGCACTGTTTTTTGTCATGTTGATCGTATTGTCGCTCTGTACGTATTTCTGCAAGCTGCCTTTAAGGCAAAGCAGAAGCATGGGGTTGAAGAGTTTGCAGCGTATAACAGCGAAATGGTCATGAGTTATTTGGAAAAGGCGGATAGCCTTTTCGGATCATTAGTAAATAACGTGGCAAAGGGCAGAGGTTTCACCGTGATAGACCAATCGACTTATTGTGCTTCATTGGACAATGTTTCGGTCGATAAAATAGCTTCTCATCCTCTCAGGTAATACAGCGCCAGGTTTTCCATTGTGTATCTTAGATATTTTTAAGCTGATCATGGCAAGCGTATGAATTGAGATGGACCGTTGTCAATTCATGCGCTTTTCTTTTTTGGCTTCGCCATTACTTTTTTAGTATGAAAACAGAGTTAAGGATGGTGTTTATTTCATGCTATAGCGAATGGAGGTGGCATTTATGAAAAGGAAATGGCCTCGCTTTGTTTTTACAGTTTTTTTAATCAGCGCTTTTCTGATCGCTTTTGCCGATATGGCGGCGGGGATGATCGCCATGCAGCAGCCTACCGCTGCGGTGCGCGGCAATCAAGCCATCGCGATGGCGAAAAAAGACGCTGTTACGACAAAAGTTAAAGTTATGACCACCATGGCGACTGACGCAGTGAATGAGGCGGTAGTTCAAACCACAGCGTCCGAAACCACCGATTCGGCGGTGGTATCTGCGTCCCAAGAAACGCCGGCGGACGTAGAACAAACTTGTGTCAACCATACTTTCGGCTCCTGGCAAACGGTTACCGCGCCCACGCTCAATGATTGCGGTCTACGAAAGAGAACCTGTGCAGCCTGTGGTCATGAGGAAACGGAAGGGATTCCCCCATTGACCGCGGAAAACAATTCCGTATCCATTCCCAGCGCCAATATGGTTATTTCCTTTGCTTTGACGGAGTTGAACCAAATGAATGTTGACGCTTGCGGTGCTGTTTGTGATTTGAACTTTTTCAAAACATATTTTGGCACAGACGATATTATGGTATCCGGGCATCGATCCAATGCCATCGGAAAATTGTATCGCACCGCCGTTGGGGACGAAATCACTTTGAATTTGAACGGAAACCTGACCACCTATACGGTGATCATCAGCGAAGAAGCGACCATCACGGCGGACGGTAAAGACTATATTGGCGTCAATACGGGTACGCGGTTTGTGACCACGTCCTATGACCGGCAATCATTGCGAATGTATACTTGTTATGGCGATGGCAGATGGATCGTCACCGCGTTGGAAAATGAATGATACCGCTGTTTGTTGCGAAGCGGATGTCTTATCCTTGAAAATGTTGTCACCTTGCCGAAGGTTAAACGTGCTGCCACGTTGTATATAAATTCTGCGAGAGCAGCTCTCTTTGACAGCACAAGAGCCGTTCAGTAAAACTGAACGGCTCTCAGCTTGTCAAAAAAGTGGCCTCGCCACTTTCCCGCCAAGCTGATACGGTGA
>CALFRX010000118.1 GCA_937919295.1 uncultured Peptococcaceae bacterium
GGTGCGGGGTACCGTCAGTCGGGGCATCATCAAGATGATGAAAAAAGCCGGCGCCAAAGAGGTGCATATGCGCATCAGTGCGCCACCCTTTACCTGGCCTTGCTTTTACGGCATCGACCTGCCGGAAAAGAAACAGTTGACCGCCTACAACCACACGATTGAAGAAATCCGCCAACAGCTGCAAGCAGATTCTTTGGGCTTTTTCTATGTGGAAGATTTGCCGAAAATCATCCCCAACTGTAAGTTAAAGGGGCATTGCGACGCCTGCTTCACCGGAAATTACCCGGTTCCCGTAACATTAAAAGAAGAGGATCAATGAGATGAGCGCGCCACGAGATCAACTGATCAGCACCCTTTGCCGGCGGCGGGATCAGGAGGCTTTGGCGCTGATCAAAGAAGATCCCGCCCTTATTGACGAGAAGGTCATCCGCCTTGCCTTAGATCACGGCTGCGTCAAGGTCATTCGTTATCTGCGCCAGGAAAACAAGATCACCATGGAGGGTAAGGAAACCCGGGATTTACAACGCGTCAATGAACTCAACGACAAAATTTCGCGGTTTAACAAAGATTTCGCGGACATCGAGAAATATCTGAAATAAAGGAGCGGTCATGGAACAGAACGAAACAGTAACTGCCATCGAAACGAAAATTGAGCTCACCGCCAAAGACAGAGAGCGGGCCATGGATTATAATTTCTTTGTCAAAAGAAAATGGATCTTCGCCGATATCATCTTCTTTGCCCTGCTTTCCTGCTTTATTTTGATCACCGGCCTCAGCGGCCTGCTCCCCGTCCCACAGGTTTTGATCTATATGGCCTTTGGTTTGCTCGGCCTTCTCTTCCTGTTTTTGATCTTTGTCAAAATGATGGCCCAGGCCGGGACGAGCCATACCCGTTACGTCAAAATCACACCCGAAGCGCTGATCACCAGGATCAGCGGGGAAAAAAAGGAATTCACCGTTAAGTGGGGGGATTTCGATTATATCGGCAAAACGAAAAACTACTATTTTCTCTATCCCGACGCCACCCAGTTTTTGATTTTACCGAAACGTTGTTTCAGCGAGGAAGAGCGCAAAGCCTTAGACAAGGTCATATTATAATGTATCATGTACAATATAAAATCCGAACAGAAAATCTGTTCGGATTTTTTCTTACGTATTTTAAGCCTTAGTCAGCAACGACACAGTTTTTTTGTTTCTTGTGGTGTGCCAAACGAACCAAAAAATTAATTAGATAGCAGATGAAAAAGACAAATGAGCCAAAATTCAACATCATTGCCCCAATGAGATAGCCCATACTTTCATCTGCCTCAACATACCTGTTTAATAGCTGAGGCAGTATATCCGAAGTTGAAAGGTGCGAAAAACCAATTGCAATCACAGAAAATACGATACTCACGGCAAAGAGAATTTTCCAATAAATACTGGAAAAGCCTTCTTTTAATATTATTCTCGACACAGCTGCTAATAATATAATCAAACCAAGAAGGAGCATCGCGCCAATCGGATATGTCGAATCATAATAGGGATAAATCAATCTATACAAAAGACCCAGTAAACTCACCTTTTATCATCTCCTTTTAGCCGTAATTCAGCTATTAATGATTGAACCGACCGCTATGTTCGCATCTAATCTATTTTGGTTTCCTCGGCAATCAGATGGCTTTTCTGCTTATTGTGGTGTACCAAACGGACCAAAAAATTGATCAGATAGGAGATGAAAAAGATCAACGTTCCCAAATTAAAAGATATTGCACCAAAAAGATATCCCATCCTTTCTTCCGCTTCTATATAACCTAAATTTAGGGCTGATGTGATAGCATTTGAATATGCACCAAGGATAAATAAAACAAAGGCAACGATTGAGAAACCTATGCTTGCAATAAATAACGTTTTCCAATAGGAAGGGTCAAAACTCTTTTTAAAAACCATTTTTGAAACAATTAGCAAAATTAACGACAAAACTGGATATAAAATAATACCATATTGGAAGTTTCCAACATATGGACTAAGATAGGTTATTGCAACCAAAAAAAGCACTAAACCCATTTCTCCTCCAATCAACTTTAACATAGATACGTGATAAGCAATACAATGATCAATGATTTAACCAACCATTATAGTAAAAACGATTCAAAAGACCTGTCACAGCACGCTCTGTACGCCTTATATTCTTAACAGTATCATCAAAAGCAGGAGTATAATAAGGCATTACGCTTTTAAATCTAGAGCAATTATAGTATGTACCTTTTGCTAATCCAGCAAAATTATTTGCCATCGCAATCGCTGTACTATCATAAACATATCGATATGAGTCATATGTCATCCCCGTATTTGCATGAGGAAGAACAGAATTATCAGCCCATGACTCATATTCAAGATGAGAAGAGTTTAAGAATGTCTTATTTGAAGCATGATAAGGATTGTTAAGGTCTTCAAGATAATGTATCGATAATCCCAATTCCTTATAACCTATATATTTAGATCCGTTGCGATAATTGGTATAGGCATTATAATAATGATCATTAAAATACCAATATGCGTTTACAGTCGTAGAACCTGTCCAGCTTTTCCCCGTATCTGGGTTATAAAAATGCGCCTCGTATCCATTTTGATCCTCGATAGTATCCGCATACCACGCATAATATTTAATCAAATACTGGCCTGTTTTACTAATATTATTCAAGGTGACCGTTTCATTCATTTTATTATAAATATAAGCTCTGCCGCCTTCCCCTGTATTATCCAATAATCCGGAAAACGCCCTGGTTGTAATGGTTTCATGTCCCACTTTTGCCCAACTCGTGGAGATTGAGCCGGAATCCGCACCGCTTGATTCCGCCACTTCACAGTAGAAGCTGGAATCATGGAAGGAAGCCAGCGCTTCGGGATCGATCCCCATTTCCGCAAGTTCTTCATCCGTGTACGTTACATCTTCCGTGTCAGCAGAACCAAGGTACTCAATATAGCTGCCGCCGGGGAAATAAAATGTGGGCTTCGTGTCGTTAATGATATAGGCGGAGATGATTTTCACACATTCCGAACGCTTGAGCGAATCTTGGGGATTAAAATTATGATTTTTATCACCGCAGAAAATCCCGGCGACGCTCATCGCATCTACCTCATCATCCGCCCATAAAGAAATATCTTCCTCATCGGCGTAGACGGGATCGGCAAGCATCGCTTCCAGTTCATTTATTTCGTTATCAGTCAAATACTCTTTTGCATCGTCACTTAATTCATATTGGTTGTCTGCAAAAATGCGACTATCTTCACTTTCCGCATAGCGGTTGACCAAAGACGCGGCTTCTTCTCTTGTGATATCGCTTTCCGGACAGAAAAGGCCATCCCCTCTGCCGTTGATCAGCCCTTTTTGATAGGCCCACTCCACCTGGGGCGCATACCAGGCAGAAACCGAAACGTCGCTAAATGAGGTAACACCCTTATATTGCGTTAAATCCGCGTTAGAGGCATAGGCCAACATCGTGGCAAACTGGGCCCGGGTCACATAGTCGTTGGGCGCGAACTGATCTGCGCTTACACCGTTGATGATCCCTAATTGCACCAAATGCGACAAATAGTTTTCATACCAGGCGTCTTCCGTGACATCGTTAAATTTTTCATAGACCTTTACATTTACATCGGCAGTTTCATCAGGATTGATATAGGTAATCGTATTATTTTCTTCATCAACAACCATCGCCGTGGCTTCCGTCATCGCCTGTTCCGCCTCGGACAAACCGGAATGATTTTCGGCTAAAACACCCGTTGAAAAATAAATATCAGACCAACCACCAACAACATCGCAATATAGTTTCTACATGCCTTCATTGTTTTCTTCCGATCTTTTCTTAAAAATGATGCTTTATTCCATTTCATAGTTGACTTTCTTATCGTATCCTATTATCCTGTCACAGAAACGTTATTTGTTTTTCATCACAGTTTTGGCAAACTGTCGGCCTACCTCCTTTTTACACACAAATGCCGTTCTTTCGTCATTTTTATCATACCAGGGTATACTATTAAAATCAACAATAGTTTGTTAATTTAATGAAGTTTTAATATTTGGCTATTCCGTATTACCCTGACACGCAAAAAGCGCAGATTCACTGCGCTTTCAGCTTGTCAAAAAAGTGGCCTCGCCACTTTCCCGCCAAGCTGATACGGTGACGGCACTGCCGCCACCTGGGATTAAAGTACCCGGACGGGGAGACGGCGCTCCCCTTCCCGCCCTTCCCCTGAGAAAGTTTGGCTTTATTGACAGTCTGAAAGCGCAGGTTCACTGCGCTTTTTCATAAATTTTAAATTCGGTCATAACAGTTCTTTTATTTTGCGTTCACGTTCTTTTCCGCCAGATCACGCTTGCGTTTGGTTAAAATGCCGCCCATACGTCCGGTTTCCACGGCGCTGAGACCGGCCCAACCCACATCCCGAACTTTGTCCAGGAGTCCCAACTCCGCGGCGATTTCCATTTTCATGGCTTCCACGTCGTCGGGGGTCTTTTTCATCTTGCTTTTTCTCGATTTGGAAATATCCATTTCTTCACCTCATATCATTTCAATTTGGAATTCTTTGCTAAATCATAGGATAACCCCTAACTTGAAAAAATATTCTTGCCCTTGGGCCCCACGTTGACTTTTCCTCTGTTTTTATATAAAATAGTATCGTTAGTAAGAAAAACAACGAGGTGAAAACATGAGCGTATTTGATACTCTTGCCGAAAGAGGTTATATCGAACAATGCACCCACGAAGACGAGATCAAGGAACTGCTGGAAAAGGAAAAAGTCGCTTTCTACATCGGCTTTGACCCTACCGCCGACAGTCTTCACGTCGGCCATTTCATCCAGATCATGGTCATGATGCACATGCAGCGGGCAGGACACCGCCCCATTGCCCTCTTAGGCGGCGGCACCGCCATGGTGGGGGATCCTTCGGGCAGAACAGACTTGCGGCAGATGATGACCGTGGAAACCATCGACAACAATGTGGACCGCTTCAAAACGCAGATGTCCCGTTTTCTTGATTTCAGCGACGGTAAGGCCCTGGCTGTCAACAACGCCGACTGGCTCCGCGACCTCAAATACGTGGACTTTTTAAGAGAAATCGGCTCGCAGTTTTCCGTGAACCGTATGCTAACGGCGGATTGCTATAAAAACCGCCTGGAAAAAGGATTGACCTTCCTCGAATTCAACTATATGCTCATGCAAAGCTATGATTTCCTCGAATTATACCGCCGTTACGACTGTAAAATGCAGCTGGGCGGCAGCGATCAGTGGAACAATATCTTAGGCGGCGTGGAACTGGTGCGCCGCCTCGATCAGGGACAGGCTCTCGGCATGACCTTTAAACTGCTCACCACCGCCGAAGGGAATAAGATGGGCAAAACAGCCAAAGGTGCCCTTTGGATCGATGAAAACAAGACCTCTCCTTATGAGTTTTACCATTACTGGCGCAACATCGACGACGCGGACGTGGAAAACTGCCTCGCCCTCCTGACCTTTTTACCCATGGACGAAGTAAGACGCCTCGGCAGCTACAAAGACAGCCGGATCAACGAAGCCAAAAGCGTTTTGGCCTTTGAAGTGACGAAACTCGTTCACGGCGAGGAAAACGCCGTCAAAGCCCGGGACGCGGAACAAGCCCTCTTTGCCGGCAACGGCAGCGGAGAAAATATCCCCAGCGTAACCATGAAGACCACTGATTTCAGCGACGGCATCAATATCTTAGACTTGTACTTAAAAGCCGGGCTCATCCCCTCAAA
>CALFRX010000119.1 GCA_937919295.1 uncultured Peptococcaceae bacterium
AGGCCACGATACCCATGGATAAGGCCGCAATGGCCGAAACGCCGGAAGCGAGACCATCGAGACCGTCGATGAGGTTGACAGCATTACAAATGCCCACCACCCAGAGGATAGAGAGCGGATAACCGAGAAGGCCGATATCAATGATGCTCTCGGTAAAGGGAATCGTCAGGTATTCCAAGTGGACGCCGAAGACCATTAAGATCACGGCGGCGACGATCTGGCCCAATAATTTGAGCTTTGGCGGAATATCCCGGATATCATCGTAAAAACCGACGGCGGTGACAAAGCTGGTGCTAACCAAAAGCCCCAACATGGATCGGGAAAAATCGCCGTAAACAAGGAATCCGGCTAAAAATCCGGCGTAGATCCCAAGACCTCCTAAGCGTGTCATCATTCCTTTATGTACTTTTCTCGCATCGGGTTCGTCATAAACCCCTAATTTTATCGCCAGTTTCTTCGTCTGCGGCGTTACCAGTAAGGCGACGACCAGGGCGACGAGAAAGGCTGCCAAAACTCTTAACATCGTTTCTCACTTTATGATATGTGCTTTCCGCCGCGTTTTTTCAGCAACATTTCCTTGAGCCAAACAGCTTCGGGCAAACGCAGTAAAAAGACGAAAATTAGATAGACGATCAGGCCAACGGCAATACCGCTTAGTACGCAGAGCAGATCAGAGAAGCCGGCAAGAAGCAACGACACCCCATAGACTGCAACCCCCATCAAAAGGGTGGATACGCCGATTTTTAGCACCGAAAGCAACAGCGGGCCAAAGGTCATCGACGGCAAGTGCTTTTTTAAAAGCACAAAGAATATCAGCATATTAACGATGCTTCCCAAGGATGTGGCAAGGGCGAGGCCGTTATGACCCAACGTTTTAAGGGTCAGAAAACTGACAGCCACATTGGCCGCGATCCCGAAAAGACCGGCCAAAACCGGAGTTTTCACGTCGTGGAAAGCGAAAAATACGCGCAAAAGCACAAGAATGAGAGCATACGCCACGATTCCGCCGGTATAATAGAGCAGCGCCGAAGCGGTATTCAATGTATCGACGACCGTGAAAGCGCCGCCTTCAAACAGCAGCCGCACAATGGGGACGCGCAAGACGGCAAGACCCACGGCGGCAGGAGCCGCTAAGAGCAACACCACGCCAAGACCTTTTTCCAAAGTATCGCGGAATCTTTGCAGATCCCCCTTTAGAGCATATTCCGTCAAAGACGGATAAACCGCCACGGCAATGGCCAAAACAAAAACCCCGGCGGGAAACTGGGCCAACTTCGCGGCGTAATTCAGGGAAGAAATGCTCCCTTCGGCGAGGCCGGAGGCGAATACCCGATTCAAAATATAATAAACCTGATTCACCGACATCCCTAAAATGATGGGTACGAGGGATGCCAAGGCTGCCTTTACTTCCGGGTTATGACGGGGTAGTTGAAAAGCATAACGGTACCCTGTACGCAAAGCAGAAGGCAACTGAATCAAAAGAAAACCGATAAAGGAAAGAAGAGTGCCGGCGGCCAATCCGTAAATCCCCCAGTGGTTGCCGGCAAAGATCACCGCGGCAATGATGATGATACTGCTGAAAGCCGGCGCGAAAGCGCCGACGGCAAAACGGTGGTTGGCATTTAAAATGCCGGTAAGCACCATGCCAACACAGACAAAGAACACCGAGGGAAACATGATCCGCGCCATCTTAATCGCCAATAACGCCGTTTCCTGCTCCAGGGACGGCGCAGTAACTTTCACCAGCAACGGCGCAAAAACGACGCCAAGGAGGGAAACAATCAGCATAAGCAGAGCCGTACTGTTCAGAAAACTGTTGGCGGCAAGGTTTGCTTCCCTGCTTTTACCGTCAACAATATATTTTGTCAGCAACGGCACGGTTACGGAAACAATGGCCCAACCAATGATCTGCTGCGCGGAATAGGGCAGGGTGTAAGCCACCAGGTAGGCATCGGTATACATCGTCGCGCCGAAAACCCGGGCAACGACCATTTCTCTGACAAAGCCCAATATCTTGCTAAGGAGATTCATCAGCAAAACCACTGCCGTGGCAGCGGTCACGCTGTTCCTTAAAGCAGGCCGGTCTTTACCGCGGTGCAAAGCAGAGGACATTACGCTTCTTTTTCCGTTTCGTCTACGGATTTCCCCTCAGCTACCCCTTCTTTGCGGTCTTCCGCCGGCAGTGTTGATCCGTCTTCGGGCATGACTTCGGTTTCCTGATCCTGGGAGAGAGGCTCCTCTTCTTTGGCCCCCACAATACTTCTGGCCTGGGCAGTGCGGCGTTCCGTCTGCCGATCTTGAGAGCGGCTCACTTTTCCCCGTTCCGCTCTGCGTTTTTTCCGTTGAATCTGCTCAAAGAGGATCTGCAAAAGGCTCATGCCGTATTCCGCTTTTTCCTGCAAATCGGGGAGGTTGGTTTCGATGGCCGAGACGATCACTTCCGGATTAGCCACGGCGGCCTTAAAATTGCGAATAAAGGCTTCCCCGTCATAAGCCAAAAGATTACCGGTAGGCGTAAGTCCCAGCCCCGTCACAAAATCAAGGGCGCGGCCACTATGACAAAGGGACGCAAAGGGTTTTTTGCAAACAGCGGCCAACATCATCGGATAAATTTCCGAAGAGAAGACAAAGTCGACTTCGCTAATGGCAGTTAGCAGCGATTGCGGCGACATTTTAGCATCCACCTCGTAGGCGGGATTTTTCATCATCGCGATAATATCCTTGGCCAATAAGACATCGTCGGGGTAATTCACCGGCAGGAAAACTGCCTGATATCCCTGATCAACCATGTAATCGGCCATGGCGGTAACCTGCGTAACAGGGAGATCTGTTCTAACGGAGACGGTAAAGGCGACAAATTTTTCGCCGGGTTTTTTCCAAAAGGACGGCACCACAAGGCCGAGGTTACGGGGACGGTTTCCTGCTTTTTTCCCTGGTTTTACCGGGTTTTTGTCCGTTTCCGCAATGGTTTCCACTTCATCGGCGGCTTTTGCGATTTCTTCCGTGAGTTCTTCCGCTGCTTCTTCCGTGACGGCCTCTGCGGTTTCTTCTCTCATTTCTTCCGCGGTGGCCGCCGCGAGGGCCTCTTCCGCCGCCGCAGCCGCAGTTTCCGCCGCGATCTCCGGCGTTACTTCCACCACGTTTTCACTGCTGGCCGCAGCGGCCGCAGCGGCGGCCGCTAAATCTTCGTCGTCTTTTGCCTGGCTTGCGGAAATGATTTCAATGGTATCGCCGGTTACTTCCGCTTTACAGTCTGATGCTGCCGATTCCGTTTCCGGATCTACAATGCGGATTTCAATTTCCACTTCCAGGCCGTCGTAATTGATGGCCGCGGTTTCCTCATGCTTCTTGGCAAAAGGCCGCGCCACCGGTTTTTCCTCGGGCTGGACGATGTTAGTCAGGTTCCATTCCGTTTCAAAATCCGTCATGGAGAGAACAGGATCTTCCACTATGTGAATTCTGCCCCGGCGGATTCCCATGGAATGCAGGAGATCGGCGCTGTCTTGATCGGCAACGGTGATTTTCTGGACTTTCCGCATCACCCTGGCCACCATGTTTTTGGCCCGGGAAGAGGTCAGAGGGCCGATCACCTGGTTAAAAACAAAAACCGGCTTTTTGTAGCGCAGAGCCGTTTTGATGACTTTGAGGTAATATTTTAGAACATCCATATTGGCGTCTTCCCGCAGCAAATGACCGCCGCCGCTGATTAAAAGATCAGCGGTTTTCAGTTCCGTTTTCACCATATTCCAATCATCGCGGTTCACCGCGACCACATCAAAATCTTCTCCTGTCTTTGCGGGATTGCCGGAAAATACCACGATCTCCATATTTTCCGACTGACGGCGCAAGGCGTTTACCATGCTCATCAGAACCAGCTCATTCCCGATGCTGTCGTAGCCGTAATATCCGGAAATACATACCTTTGCCATGTCTCACTATCCTTCTTCCCTGTTTATTTTAAGACCGAATTTCTTCGCGTTCTAATCATACTTATACTTATTCTACCCTATATTGTACCGAAAAATCATCTGTTCATCAAGTTTTTTCTGATATAAATAATGAAAAAAGAGGCATTTTTTTAAAAAACACCTCAAAATGCAGATAAAATACGTCTCTTTTTATGATTACCGATTACAATCTTTTTTTACCAAACGCATGAATTTCGGCAGTGTCATCGTTCTTCTGAATCGACTGGGGTCCTTTAACAACCGGTAGAGCCATTCCAAACGAAACTCCTGGAAAAAGTTGGGCGCCCGCTTGGCCACTCCGGCGAGAATGTCCAGACTGCCGCCGACGCCGATACCGACCTTCACGTTGCAGCGTTCGCCGTATGTCGCGATCCAGTGATCCTGAAAAGGCGCGCCCATGGCCGCGATGAGGATATCGGCGCCGCTTTTGGCGATGATTGCGGCCATATCCTCACTGTTTTCCTTGCCGAAATAGCCGTGGTGATAACCGCAAAACTGCAAATGGGGATACATTTTCCGTATTTTTTTCGCCGCCAAGGATGCTGCTTCCGGTTTGGCGCCGAGAAAATAAAAGCCGTGGCTGCCATCGCTGTATTTCTGTAGAAGTTCCGTCAATAAATCGATGCCGCAAACGCGTTCGCTGATGGCTTCGCCGTACTGGGAAGCGGCCCAGAGGATCCCGGAACCGTCGGGAGTTACCAAATCGGCGTTGTTGATGAGAGCAGTCAGTTCCTCATCACCATAGGCGCCGTAAGCGATTTCCGCATTCAGCGTGATCACCCGGGTGAGACCGTCTTTCTTTAATGCTTCATCGATAAAGGCCAGGGTTTCCCCCATGGTCACCTTATTCACTTTCAGTCCCAAGATCCGAATTTCCGCTGAATTCACAAAGTTACTCCCCTTCTGTTGTTTTCTCTGACGTCACTGAAGTACTGGCCGCATTGAGGTCGATTTTGTCGGTGGTCGCCTCAATGCCGGCGGGAATCTCACCAAAGGACGACAACGCGTCGATCAATTTCTGACCGGTATCGTTGATAAAGACGTAACTGATATCGTTTTTATATTCCGCCGTGCCGTCGGGTTGATATGTTTCAAAATCGAAACCGTTTTTCAAATCAAGCAATGCTTGCAGCATCTGCGTGCCGGTGAAGTCGGTATCCATATTTTTCATCACCGCCGAAGAAATATCGGGGATTTTCAATAAGGCGCCGGCGCTAAACAGTTCCTCTTTTAACGCTACCAAAAAAGCCTGCTGACGGTCGATGCGACCGAGATCACCCTGTCCATCACTGCGGAAGCGCACAAACTGAAGCGCTTCGTCGCCATCGAGTTTCTGAACACCTGCTTTTAGATCAATGCCTTCGGCGCTGTAATGCATATCCATGGGTACATTGATGGTAATGCCGCCGAGGGCGTCAATCACATCGGAAAAACCCTGAAAATCGACATCAAGATAGTAATCGATATCAATGCCAAAATTCGAGGCCAAAGTCTGTTTGGCCAAATCGACGCCGCCGTAAGCATAGGCCGCGTTGATTTTCGTCTGTTCGCCGCTGGTGGGAATCGTCACATAAGTATCCCGTGGAATACTCAGCAGGCGTACCTCGTCATTATCAAAATCGACAAAGGCCACCATCATCGTATCGGAACGGCTGGTACTCCAGTTTTCCCGGCGGTCGGAGCCCATCATTAAGACCGTGATCTGGCCGCTTTCAAAGGCGGCCTTTTGTTCTTCCGTAATGGGAGCTTTGTCTTTATCCCCGTAGCTGCCGAAAAGCATCGGATAAATATAGGCGCTAACATAGCCGATCCAGCCGAAAACCAAGACGAAACAGATGAGTAATACAATAAAAACGCTGGTAAAAAGTCTTTTTTTCTTTTTTGATTTCTTTTTCTTCGCGTTTTTTGTAGTTTTCGTGGTTTTCGCGTTTTTTGTCGCTTCGTCCGGCGCTGCATCTTCATTGGTCAGCGGGTATTCTTCAAGCATTTTTTCATTTCTTTTCATGCGCTTTGTCTCTTTTCGATGACTCATAATCTAAGTAGATATTTTAGCGTATTTTGGCAATAAAAGCAACCTTTTTCACCCTTGAGTCAAATAAAGAAGCAACATTAAAGAGCATTCACCACCGCGTCAAAATCTCTTTCCATGGTAAACATCACCTTTTCCGTGTCGATGGTGGGAAAATCGCCGTGATCGTAGACGATTTTGCCATCAACAACGGTCATCACCACATCGCTGTTATCGGCGCTGTAGATTAGGTGATTGATCAGATGCCGCCTGGGATAAAAATGAAGGGACGCGGTATGAATCAGCGTAAGGTCTGCGCGGCAGCCTTCTTTGATCAGGCCGCAATCAGCTCTGCCCTGGGAACGCGCGCCGTTCACCGTGGCAAAAGACAACACCTCCTCAGGGGCGAGGGCGGCGGGATCGCCGGATCCTACCCGCTGCACCAGGGCGAGGGATTTAATGTCGTCGAACATACCGAGGCTGTTGTTGCTGGAAGCGCCGTCGGTACCGAGAGCGATCTTTAGCTTTTTCCTCATCATGGCGGGGAGATCGGCAATGCCGCTGGCCAACTTCATGTTGCTCACCGGACAGGTGGCGACGGTCACATCCTTTTCCGCCAAAAGCGCCATATCCTCCTCGCTGAGCCAAACGCAGTGGGCCGCGGTGGTAGGTACGTCAAAAAGACCGAGATCATAAAAGTAGCGGGCCGGTGTTTTGCCGTGGCGGCCGATGCATTTCTCATGCTCCATTTTGGTTTCGGAAAGGTGCAGCTGCATGCGGAGGTTTCGCTCCTTGGCGTAAGACGCGACTTCCGACACGACTTTGGGAGAAGAAGTATACTCTCCGTGGATGCTCATATCCACCAACAAGCGGCCGTCGGCGGCGCCGTGCCATGCCCGGAAAAGGTATTCGTTTTCCTGATAATCCGGTAATTCATAAAAACCGCGTTCATCAAAGCAGGTCGTGCCCAAAGAAAGATTGAGCTTGGCGCCGCTCTCAGCAAAGGCTTCCATAATGGCCTCGCCGAAAAAATACATATCGGTGGCGGCAACGACGCCGCCGCGAAACATTTCCGCAATGCCCAAAAGAGCGCTGTTATGGACGATTTCCGGAGTGAGCTTTGCTTCGAAGGGAAAGATCTTTTTGGTGAGCCAGTCGGACAAAGCCATATTTTCACCGTAACCCCGTAAGATTGTCATCGGCGTATGGGCGTGGGCATTATAGAAAGCCGGCAGCAACAACTTGTCCTTGCCGTCGATCAAAACGCCGAAATCCTTTTTCGGCGGCGTGTCTCCGACATAGCGAATATAGGCGCCTTCTACGCCGACAAATTGATTCTGTACCACGGTATTATTTTCCCGATATATCGCAATATTATGAAAAAGCATAGATTTCACCTTTTCCTGTCCTGCAGCGTCTCGCTTTCCCTTCCATTATAAGGAAAGGAAAAGCCCAGGTATGATCTGGGTGTGACCTGGGTTTTACTTTCGTTATACCTCTTCCTCCACTTCCTCCGCTTCATCGGGCTGGTGATATATGGCATCGTCCATCAGCACATTGCGGTCGGAGACAGAGATATCGTCAAGAATGTCGTTTAAGGTTTCCACCAAAATCTCACGGCCTTTGGCCACACCCATGGCGACGGTGGCATATTCATCGTCGGTTTCAAAGCCCGCGCCGTCGTTAAAGGTGATCATGGCAAAATTGCTGTGGGCTCTGGTGGCAGACATCCCTTCGGCAAGGTTGGTCACGTAACCGTCGATAACGTCATGGGCCAAGGCTACCCGCATGTCCATATGATAGGTCAGGGAATCCGTGATAACGGCATCCTTCATCTGGGGCAGCAGGGAATCATATATATAAGATCCTGTTTCCGCGGTGAGGCGGGCGTTTTCAAAATCGTCGATGGCGGTGGCGTTGGCGTAATCGCCATCCTTCATCACCACAACCACGTATTCGCTGTCATAATAGCTTTGGCTAAAATCAATTTTATCCGCTCTCGATTCCAATGGATTGACGCCGGCGATCATCACATCGATATCACCATCTTCCAAAGCGCCGATGAGATTACCCCGTTCAATTTTGACAATTTCTACTTCAATGTCGAGGGCTTTCCCGATTAATAGGGCCATTTGGACATCGTAACCATTGGCAAAGCCACTTTCATTACTGATGGGCACAGCGCCGTTGCTGTCGTCTTCCTGCGTCCAATTATAGGGCGGATAGCCGCAATCCATGCCGACTCTCAGCGTATCGCCGAGATTGAGGCTTTGCTCTTCCTCTTGAACCACAGAAGAGCTGCTATGGCAGGCGGTAACAAAAAATACCGTCATGACCGCCAGCCCTACCAATAACAGCAAAGATATCTTTTTCATGTCGATTCTTCCTTTCGTAATACAAGGCAATTTTGCCTCAAAACAAAGAAAAAGTCAAGAGGAGACCTTTTCCCCGATACTATTTTCCAAAAGATACGCGGTGGCCGCCGCCGTTTCCCGGTCGCCAAAAGCTAACAGCGCCTTCATATAAAATGCTTCCGACGCTACATCGGTAACATAATAGAGGTTTTCCCGCTCCGGCAACGCCGCGGCGTAGCGCTCTTCGCCGCTTCTACCGCCGACGATGAAAACAGGAGTATCCCGCGGCAAAGACCTTAGCAGGCAATGCAAATTTTCCGTATCTCCCGCTGTGCAAAACGTCGCGGAATGGTAGGTCTCCAGCAAAACAGCAGTAACACCCAAGAGATCGAAAGCGCTGTACTGTAAGCCGGGATAAGGAAAAATCCGCAAAATGCCCCGGCGCAGGGAGACACCGTCATAAGGCAAGGCTGCTTTTTGAAAACGCAGATTCAGCGGATGCTCGTGATAAAGGAAACGCCCTTGCCGCAGCTCTCCGAAGAAGACGCCCCGGTGGCTTTGAAAAGAGGCATAGATATCCTCCATCTGCCGTAAACGGCCGCCGCGATGGACGAGGATACGATGATCCTCATTGCGGTAAAGGGCAAAAACTCCGGTTTCCCCAGCGTCCATAAAATCAAGGGCCGCGAGGAAATTGACAATCCCGTTGGATTTTTCCTGGAGCAAAGGCCGGTCGGCGGCAATAAAGACAAGAGGAATGTCTTGTTTGCCCAGGGCAAAAGCAGTAAGGTTCACCGTATAAGCCAAGGTATCGGTGCCGTGAGCAATCACGATACCGTCATAAAGGGCAAAATCAACGGTTTTTAAAAACAGCAGCCATTCTTCCAAGCGTTCAAGGGTCATGTTTTCACTTAAGACGCGAAAGGGTCGTTTGACGGAAATTTTCAGCCCCGCGCCGTTGACCTTGCTTCTGACAGCAGCAAAGTCGAGGACGGAATGATCACCAAGATCCCTGACCCCCGCCGCCTTCGTCTCACAGGCAAAGGTGCCGCCGGTTTCGATAAAAAGAATGTGTTTTGCCATAAACGAACTCCTTTTCCACCAATTCACTGTTATTCTACCACATGTTTGCCAAAATGAGGAGTCTCATTCAAAGAAAAATCCCTGAATCAACACAAGGGGACCAACTTTTTTTCAGCGCCAAAAACGCCGGCCAAAACAGCCGTAGGCAAACAGCTCTTTTTTTCTCTGAAAAACCGGGAAATACCGCAGATCAACAGCGGCGAAAGGTTGACAAACCCCACCTTACATTATAAAATAAAGTTTAACGTTCAAATCATAGTAAAGTAAATTTATTGATCCTTAAAGGAGATTTTCACAATGGACTACGGCAAAACGCTGAACTTACCGGAAACGGATTTTCCCATGAGAGGCAACCTGCCCCAAAAAGAACCGGGCATCCTCGCGCAATGGGAAAAGGAAGATATCTACCATCAATCACTGGCGCTGCGGGAAGGACGGCCGACGTACATTCTCCATGACGGCCCGCCCTATGCCAACGGCGACATCCATTTGGGACATGCCTTAAATAAAATTTTAAAGGATATCATCATAAAATACCACACCATGGCGGGATATCAGTGTCCCTATATTCCCGGCTGGGATACACACGGCCTCCCCATTGAACAGCGGGCCATCAAAGCTTTGGGGCTCAACAGAAAACAGACCCACGTCACCGAATTCCGCGATAAATGCAAGGAATTCGCCCTTCAATTTGTGGACATTCAGCGGGAAGAATTCAAACGTCTCGGCGTTCGCGGCGACTGGGATCATCCTTATATTACTTTAAAACCGGAATATGAAGCCGTACAGATCGGCATTTTCGGCGAAATGGCCCAAAAGGGTTACATCTACAAAGGATTGAAACCCGTTTACTGGTGCCCTGATTGTGAAACGGCGTTGGCCGAAGCGGAAGTGGAATATGCCGATCATAAAAGCCCTTCCATCTATGTGAAATTCTCCATCAAAGATACCAAAGGCAAAGTACCCCAAGACGCCTGCTTCGTGATTTGGACGACCACGCCCTGGACGATTCCGGCCAATGTGGCCATCTGCTTAAACGCCAATTTCACCTATTGTCTCCTAAAGGTCAAGGGGGAATCCTGGATTGTCGGCAAACCCCTGTTAACACTCTTCCTAAAAGATACCGGTATCACCGATTACGAAATCTGTGAAGAATACAGCGGCGCCGATCTAGAAAAGATCACCTGCTATCATCCGCTTTGGGCAGACAGGGAAAGCCTCGTCATCTTAGGCGATCACGTCACCGACGAAGCCGGTACCGGCGCGGTACATACCGCTCCCGGCCACGGCGCCGACGACTTTATCGTGGGCAAAAAATACGACCTGCCTGTGATCTCTCCCCTCGATAACAGCGGCCATTTCACCGCCGAAGCCCGAGAATTTCAGGGTCTTTCCACCGACGAAGGCAACAAAGCCGTGGTGAAGACACTGGATGAAAGCGGTAAACTGATCAAACTGATCTTTATCAAACACCAGTATCCCCATTGCTGGCGCTGCAAGGAACCGATTCTCTTCCGCGCCACGGAACAGTGGTTCGCTTCCATCGACGGCTTCCGGCAAAAGGCTTTGGCAGAAATCGATCAAGTACGTTGGATCCCCTCCTGGGGTAGAGAACGTATCTACAACATGATCCGTGACCGCGGCGACTGGTGCATCTCCCGGCAGCGCACCTGGGGCGTGCCGATTCCGATTTTTTACTGCAAAAACTGCGGGAAAGCGATTATCAGCAAAGCAACCATCAGCCACCTCCAGAAATTGTTCCGGGAGGAAGGCGGTTCCCAAGTCTGGTTCGCCCGGGAAGCCAAAGATCTGCTACCCGCCGGTTTTACCTGCGATTGCGGCGGCGGTGACTTCGATAAAGAAAAAGACATCATGGATGTTTGGTTCGACAGCGGCTCTTCCTTTGCCGCGGTGATTGAAAGCAACCCCGACATCAAAGGCGACATTGATCTCTATTTAGAAGGCAGCGATCAGCATCGCGGCTGGTTCAATTCTTCCCTTTCCATTTCCGTGGCCACCCGGGGCAAAGCGCCTTACAAGGGCGTTTTAACCCACGGTTTTCTCGTCGATGAAAAGGGGCATAAGCAATCAAAATCCTTAGGCAATACCGTCGATCCCCTGAAAGTCATTGAAAAGATGGGCGCCGACGTGCTGCGCCTTTGGGTCAGTTCCGCCGACTATCGGAATGATCTCGCCTGCTCCGATGGGATTTTAAAACAAGTCAGCGAAGCCTACCGCAAGCTCCGCAATACGGTGCGCTTCCTCATGGGAAACCTCTACGATTTCGACGCCAAAACGGAAAAAGTCCCTTACGCCGCCATGAAAGAGATCGACCGTTACGCCCTGCATCTTTTAGAGGAACTCAGTCGAAAAGTCAGCGAAGCCTACGAGAACTATGAATTCCATAGTGTATTTCATCTGCTGCACCATTTCTGCGTTGTCGATATGAGCGCCTTCTATCTCGATATCATCAAAGACCGGCTCTACGTTTCCGCCAAGGACGATGAGGACAGAAAAGCGGCGCAAACCGTTCTTTACGAAACCCTCCAGGCGCTCATCCGCCTGATGATGCCAATCCTCTCCTTCACCACCGAAGAAATCTGGTCCTATATCAGAGAAGAGGACGAACCCCTTAGCGTACAGCTCCTCGATCTGCCGCAAATCAGCGCCACCTACCATGATGAAGCCCTGGCCGCCAAATGGGAACGGCTGATTGCCATCAGGGAAAACGTTACCAAAGCCGCCGAGGAGGCCCGCCGCGATAAAGTCATCGGCCATTCCCTTGACGCCGCCGTGACCATCACCGCGGGGAAAGACGATTTCGCCTTGTTGCAGTCGGTGGCAGAGGAACTCGCGGATATTTGCATTGTTTCCGAAGCCATGATCAGAGAAAGCGCAGACAGTGAGATCAAAGTCGAAGTGACTGCCGCCAAAGGCGAAAAATGCAATCGCTGTTGGAAATATAGGGACGATTTAGACGCCAACGGACTCTGCCTCAGATGCGCCGACGTGATCAAAGATATGGATCTCAGCGAGATCGCGGGAAAATAAGGAGATTGCCATGAAAAGAATCATTATCACCGTAGTCGGCCACGACAAAGTGGGCATCACCGCTAAAATCACCGCTGTTTTGGCGGAAAGCAACGTCAATATTTTAGATATCAATCAAACACTGCTCCAGGACATTTTCACCATGGTGATGCTCTGCGACATCGCCGCAGCCAACGTGGGTTTCGATGTTCTGCAACAGAAACTTGATGCGGTAGGTGAAGAACTCGGCATGAAGATCCTGGCGCAGAAAGAAGATATCTTCACTTATATGCACAGGATTTGAGGTACGCCATGAGAAGTAATTTTGATTACCGGGAAATCATGGAAACCATCCAAATGGTTGCCGATGAAAATCTCGACGTTCGCACCATCACCATGGGTATCAGCCTTCTGGACTGCGCCAACGAAAGCGCGGAAAAAGCGGCGGATCTCATCTACGATAAAATATGTCACAAAGCAGAAAACCTGGTAAAAACGGGGGAAGACATCAGCCGTGACTTTGGTATCCCCATTGTCAATCAAAGGATTTCCGTAACCCCCATCTCCCTGGTGGCAGCAGCCTCCGCCACCGAAGATTACGTCGTCTTTGCCAAAGCCTTAGACCGCGCCGCCAAAGCAGTCGGCGTCAATTTCTTAGGCGGCTTTTCCGCCTTGGTTCATAAGGGAATGACGGAAAGCGACAAAAAACTGATCAAGAGCATTCCTCAGGCTCTATCGGAAACGGAACGGGTTTGTTCCTCGGTCAATATCGGCACCACCAAAGCCGGCATCAATATGGACGCGGTCTATGCCATGGGCAAAATCGTCAAGGAAACGGCGGCGCTGACCAAAGAAAGCGGCAGCCTCGGCTGTGCGAAACTGGTGGTCTTCTGCAATGTCCCCGAAGATAATCCCTTCATGGCCGGAGCTTTCCATGGCGTCGGCGAACCCGAAGTTGTGATCAATACCGGCGTCAGCGGCCCTGGCGTCGTCTTAAGCGCCATTAAAGATCATGCCGATCTCAATATCAGTGAAATCGCCGAAATCATCAAGAAGACGGCCTTTAAAATCACCCGCGTCGGTGAATTGGTGGCCCGGGAAGCCTCGAAACGGTTAAACGCCACCTTTGGCATCGTAGACCTCTCCTTGGCGCCCA
>CALFRX010000120.1 GCA_937919295.1 uncultured Peptococcaceae bacterium
GGGTATAGCCCTCTTTTTTCATGATGTAGAAGTTGAGGGTGGCGTCGTGATCCCCCGCCCGGGTACCCATCACTAAGCCTTCCTGCGGGGTAACCCCCATCGAGGTGTCGAAGCAAACGCCGTTCTTGACTGCGCTGGTGCTGGCGCCGTTGCCGATATGGAGAGTGATCAGGTTGGTCTCGAAGGGATCCTTACCCAGCAGAACCGCGCATCTCTTGGCCAGATATAGGTGAGAAGTGCCGTGGAAACCGTAGCGGCGGATATGATACTTTTCATACCACTCATAGGGTACGGCGTATACATACTGGGGCGCTTCCATCGTCATACCCCAGGCGGTGTCGATCATGGCCATCTGGGGTACATCCGGCATCGCCTCTCTGGCCGCTTCGATTCCCAGAATATTGCCGGGGTTGTGCAGCGGTCCCAGGGGAATGGCGTCCTTGAATGCCTGAATAACCTCGTCGGTCACCTTGACCGATTGTGTGACCCCGGCTCCCCCATGCAGTACGCGGTGGCCGACGGCGCTGATCTCGTTGACGCTCTTCAATACGCCATGCTCAGGGCTGACCAGCAGTTCCATGATCAGCTGGACAGCCTCTTTATGTGTGGGACATTCCTTTTCCATTTTAAAAGGATCACGGCCGGTAACCTCATGAACGCAAAAAGAACCGCCGATAGTGACCCGTTCCACAATGCCTTTGCACATGATCTCCTTTTTATCCCAATCGTAGACCATGTATTTGGCAGAAGAACTTCCACAGTTCAGAACCAGAATTTTCATGGTGTTCTCTCCTCCTTACTCCTTATTAATCTTTGCATTCGCCGTACGGGATCATCGACTTGACGGCTACTATGGCGGCCACATTGACGATGTCCGTGGGTTTGCATCCTCGGGAAAGGTCATTGATCGGCTTGCCCAAACCCTGCAATAACGGTCCGTAGGCCTCGGCTTTAGCCAGGCGTTCCGTTAACTTATAGGCGACGTTGCCGCAGTTCAGGTCCGGGAAGATCAGACAGTTTGCACGTCCGGCAACAGGGCTTCCCGGAGACTTCTTTTGCCCGATCTCCGGTACGATCGCCGCGTCGGCCTGCAACTCTCCGTCGATAGCAAGATCCGGCCGCTTTTGATTGGCGATTTTGGTTGCTTCAATGACCTTATCAATAATGGCATGGGATGCGCTTCCTTTGGTCGAGAAGGAGAGCATAGCCGCATATGCCTTTTCCACACCGAAAATATTCTGCATGGAAAGACATGTAGTAATGGCAATATCAGCCAGTTCCTCCGCGGTAGGATTAGGATTGGCTCCGGAATCGCAAAAGAGGAAGAACCCGTTCTCTCCGTAAGTACAGTTTGGTACAATCATAGCAAAATAGGCTGAGGCAATGGAAATTCCCTTCGCCGTTTTGATGATTTGAAAAGCAGGTCTCAAGACGTCGGCCGTTGTGTTGGCCGCGCCGGCAATCATGCCGTCCGCGTCGTCTAACTTAACCATAGTGACGCCAAAGTAGAGATTGTCCTGCAAAATTTTTCTGGCATCATCCAGAGAAGCGATTTTTCCTTTCCTGATCTCAACCAGCCTTTGTGCATAGAAGTCCAATTTTTCGAATTTACCCGGATCAACGACAGGCAGATTATCGATCTTGGCCCCCGCCTCTTTGGCCTTTCTCCTGACATCGTCCTCTTTACCGATCAGGATCACTTCGCCCAGCTTCGCCTGATCGATCATCTCTGCGGCAAGAAGTGTGCGTTCGTCTCCTGTCTCCGGCAAAACTATTCTTTTTTGTCCCTGGCGCGCCTTTTCCCAGACACGCTCCATAATGGCGTTTTGCGGTTTTAGCGTGGCCACTTTATACTTCCCTCCCATAAAAGTATAGTGTTGATAAATAAAAATTACTCAAAACCCCCTGAAAAAAATACAGCGACCCCCTCCACATAGATTCAGAAAAATCCGGGTAATAGAAAGGTAGATCCAATTCTGTCCTATTTCTACATCAAGCCGGTATAATCCTTCCCGTATAAAGATTTTTTAAAACAGCGCTCCTCCCTTTTTTATTGACATTGCTCCATGTCATCGTTATAATTTGGAGTGTTATCAGGAGTGATTACCATGATGAAAATTGATATACGTGAATTGCGCAAAGTTAAGGGCAGCAGCGAGGCCTTCCAGGGTGATTTGCCGGATATCTCTCTCGATCTGCCCGGGCAAAAAACCGCTTTCAGGAGCCTCTTAGTTAAGGGGGAAGCCGCCAACACAGGAGAGGGAATCTA
>CALFRX010000121.1 GCA_937919295.1 uncultured Peptococcaceae bacterium
ATATCCGTCCTTTCGCATTTGCCAGCGATGAAATGCTGGGCGTCCACGCCGGCAAGCAATACCTTTTCTGTATTATTACTTCCCCTTCGGGCAGTTATTACGCCGACGGCATCAATCCCGTCAAAATTATGATTGAGAACCAGGAGGTCCGGGCTGTCCGCGGCGGAACCGGCTTCACCAAGTGCGGCGGCAACTACGCCGCGTCCCTCCACGCCAGCGAATCCGCCGCAAGCATGGGCTTTGCTCAGGTACTCTGGCTGGACGGCGTCCATATGAAATACATCGGCCATCCGCTCCTCGGCGACCCCGTCTACGGCAAGGGTGCAAAGAATCCCTTTCATTTTGTGGGACAGGCACTTCACGCCCGTACCATCGGCTTTCTGCATCCGGTGAGCGGAGAATATCTGGAGTTTTCCGCATTCCCCCCCGCCGATATGGAAAATGTTCTCGCTCTATTGAGGAAAGGCTATTGAAAAATAACTCATTATGTAGTAAAATATTATAAATACGGTAATTCCTTTAATTCTGTCCCGTGAGGCAATAAGGCGTTATGTGTTACCGCAATCTTTTGGCGCTTTGAAAGCGCTTTGTTGCGTACAAGTCTTATCCTCTCGGGGATAAGACTTTTTTGATGATTACCGACGGAAAGGTGTGAGTTTTTTGGTCAAAGCAAAGGGCATTCAAACGGAAATCATGACAAAAGACGATATCAAACGGGCGCTGATCCGCATGGCTCATGAAATTCTGGAAAAAAACCAGGGCAGTGAGGATCTGGCGCTGATCGGCATCCGCACCCGCGGCATTTTCATCGCAAAGCGGCTCGCCGCCATCATCCAGCAAGTGGAAGGCACCACGGTGGCAGTGGGTACCCTTGATATTACCCTCTATCGGGATGACATCGCCGCCAAAGGCGGTATCCCCATTGTCGGCGGCAGTGATGTACCTTTTGATCTCAACGGTAAAAAAGTGGTGTTATGTGACGATGTTTTATATACGGGCCGTACCATCAGAGCTGCCTTGGATGCGCTTTTTGATTTGGGACGGCCTGCTTTTATACGTCTCGCCGTGCTGGTGGACAGGGGGCATCGGGAATTGCCGATCCGTGCCGATTACGTGGGTAAGAATATCCCCACTTCCTACCGGGAAGCAGTGGTTGTGCACCTCCGCGAAGCTGACGGGGAAGATACCGTGGTTTTAGAACAATATAAGGATTAGGAGGAAGACGATGGCCATTCGTACAAAAGATCTGATCGATCTGGAATTCCTCAGCGCCGCCGAGATCCAGGAGATCCTAAATACGGCGAAACCGATGAAAGAAGTGATGGGCCGGGACATCAAAACCGTACCCGCTCTCCGCGGCAAAACCGTGGCAACACTGTTTTATGAAAACAGTACCCGCACACGGCTCTCCTTTGAGCTGGCGGCAAAGTATCTAAGCGCCGGTACCTGTAATATTTCCGCCTCCGTCTCTTCGGTGAAAAAAGGCGAAAGCCTTCAGGATACCGGCAGAACCCTGGAAGCCATGGGCACGGATATCATTGTTATCCGGCATAATATGTCCGGTGCTCCTAAACTTTTAGGAGAAGGTGTCAAAGCCAGGGTGATCAATGCCGGCGACGGTACCCATGCCCATCCCACCCAGGCTCTTCTCGACATGTTCACGATTGAGGAACGGAAGGGTCACATTGAGGGCTTGACGGTGACGATTTTAGGCGATATTCTCCACAGCCGCGTGGCACGCTCGAACATCTGGGGCCTCACCAAGCTGGGAGCACACGTTCGTCTTTGCGGGCCGCCAACGCTGATGCCGAAAGAAGTGGAAAAAATGGGTGCCGAGGTCTTCTATGATATTGACGAAGCATTAAACGGCGCCGACGTCGTGAACGTGCTCCGCATTCAGCTGGAACGACAGGAAAAAGGAATGTTCCCGACGATTGAAGAGTACGCGAAAAACTACGCCATGACGGAAGAACGGCTGAAACGGGCCAAAAAAGATGTTTTGGTGCAGCATCCCGGCCCCATGAACCGCTCCATTGAAATCCCCACGGCTGTGGCGGATTCCGCCCAATGCTCCGTGGAAGAACAGGTGACCAACGGCGTGGCTTGCCGCATGGCGCTGCTTTATCTGATGTGCGGAGGTGAGACTCTTGTCTAAGCTATTACTGAAGGGCGGGAGAATCGTTGATCCCGCACAAACTATCGATATCATTGCCGATCTCTTGGTGGAAGACGGTAAAATCGTTGCCATAGCGGAAGCCATCACCGATGACGGCGCCGTGCAAAAAGATGTGACCGGCATGATCGTTGCTCCCGGTCTGGTGGATATTCACTGCCATTTAAGAGAGCCGGGGCAGGAAAGAAAAGAAACCATTGCCACCGGTACCCGGGCCGCGGCAGCCGGCGGCTTTACCACTGTTATGCCGATGCCCAATACCTCCCCGGTGGCGGACAACCCCGCGGCAATCATGTATGTGAAAGACCGAGCTAAAGATACCGGCGTGGTTCATGTCTATCCCATCGGCGCCATTACCAAAGGCAGCAACGGCAAGGAATTGGCGGAAATGAGCGCCATGGCCGATGTGGGCGCAAGAGCCTTCTCCGATGATGGCCGTCCCGTGGCAAGCAGCCGCATGATGCGGTTGGCTATGGAGTACAGCCTCATTACAAAATTGCCGCTGATCGCCCATGAGGAGGATCTCGTTTTAGTGGACGAGGGCGATATGAACGAGGGTTATATGTCCACGGTATTGGGGCTCAAGGGCAATCCGAAGGCCGCGGAAGAAACCATGATTGCCCGGGATATCATTTTGGCCCGCTTGACGGGGGCCCGTCTTCATGTGGCTCACGTCTCCACGAAACACGGTGTCGCCATGATTCGTGGGGCAAAGGCAGAAGGCCTGAAGATTACCGCCGAGGTGACGCCCCACCATCTGACCTTAACGGAAGAAGCGGTAAAAAATTACGATACCAACACCAAAGTGAACCCGCCGTTAAGAACCACTGAAGATATCGAAGCGCTGCTTCAAGCCTTAATAGACGGCACCATCGATTGCGTGGCCACTGACCACGCTCCCCATACCATTGAGGACAAGGTCATCGAATATCACTTTGCCGCCAACGGCATCAGCGGTTTTGAAACAGCGCTGCCGCTACTTTACACGCGGCTGGTGCAAACAGGGAAATTGACGTTAAGTCAATTAATCGATAAGCTAAGCACTGCTCCGGCCCGGATCATGAACCTGCCCGCTGGAAGCCTCGCTGTGGGGGCTAACGCCGATATCATTGTCATTGACCCCAAAGGAGAAAAAGCTGTGGACCGCAACGCGTTTTATTCCAAAGGGAAAAATACCCCCTTTGACGGAGAAATCCTCACCGGCTGGCCGGTGCTGACCGTCGTCGACGGTGTTATCGTTATGGAAAACGGAGAGATAAAGGAGTAAATTCGTTTATGGTTGAACAAGGAAAGATATTGATCAATGAACATGTTGGGAAAGACATCTGGCGTATGGAGTTGAAAGCGCCCTGGATTGCCCAGAAAGCGCGTCCGGGACAGTTCGTTAACGTACGCTTGACCGAGCATACCGACCCGCTGCTGCGCCGCCCCATCAGCCTCCACGGCATTGACGCCGATAACGGGATCATTTGTTTCCTCTATCTTGTGGTGGGCAAAGGCACAAAAATCATGTCTGAGTTAGAAAACGGCGATTCTCTTGATTTGTTGGGGCCTTTGGGGAACGGCTTTTCCACTGCTTTTCAAGGCAAACGTGCTGTGCTCATCGGTGGCGGCATCGGCTCCGCGCCGCTTTATCCCCTGATGGAGATGTTGAAAGCTCAGAAAAAAAGCGTAACGCTGATTTACGGCGCCAAAGATCAAGACAGCATCGTTTGTCTTGATTTATACAAAGAAAACCAGGCGGAAGTCATCATCACCACGGAAGACGGTTCCGCCGGTGAAAAGGGCTTTGTGACCGCCCCCTTTGAAGCATTGCTGAGAAACGAGAGCGTCAATTACGTTTACGCCTGCGGGCCCTCGGCCATGCTCCGTGCTGTGGAAGAGCTAACGCTGAAGTACGGCGTTGACGGAGAAATCTCCACCGAGGCCAATATGGGCTGCGGCTTAGGCGTTTGTCTCAGTTGCAGCACACCGGGGAGAGACGGCAAAAACCGCAAGGTATGCACCGACGGTCCTGTGTTTAAAATGGGGGAATTGGCTTATGAGTAAAGTGAAAACCGCCGTAAAGATCGGCACATTGACGGTGAAAAATCCCGTGACCACCGCCTCGGGCACCTTCGGCTCCGGCCTTGAGATGAGAGAATATGTGGATCTCAGAAAACTCGGCGCCATTACGGTGAAGGGCACCACGCTGAAATCCCGGGCCGGTAATCCCTTACCCCGCTGCACGGAAACGCCTTCCGGTACATTGAATTCGATTGGTTTGGAAAACCCCGGCGTCGATGTGTTTGTCGCTGATATTTTACCCCAAGTGGCAGCTTATGAAACGCCGATCATCGTCAACATCGCCGGCAGCGAGATTCCGGAGTACGGACGCCTGGCCGAGATTCTGGAAAACGAGGACGCCGTTTCCGCCCTGGAAGCCAACGTATCCTGCCCCAACGTGAAAAGCGGCGGTATGGCTTTGGGTACCGATCCCGATCTCGTTTATCAAGTGACGAAGCTGGTAAAAGAAAATACAAGCAAACCGGTGATCGTGAAACTTTCACCCAATGTCACCGATATTGTCTCCATCGCCAAAGCGGCGGAAGAGGGAGGCGCCGACGGTCTCAATCTGATCAATTCCGTGCTCGGCCTCGCCATTGATATTGAGCACAAGCGGCCGGCCCTTGGCAACATTGTCGGCGGTCTTTCCGGCCCCGCCATCAAGCCCATTGCCTTAAGGATGGTCTATCAAACCGCCCAGGCGGTGACGATTCCTATCATCGGTTTGGGTGGCATTGTTTCATGGCAGGACGCCATTGAGTTTTTGATGGCCGGCGCCACCGCAGTCGGTATCGGCACCGGTAATTTCCTTGACCCTGCCACGACGATGAAGGTTGTGGACGGTATCGAAAAATATTTGGAGGATCACGGTTTCAGCGATATTCACGAAATCATCGGCATTGCCTGGAAAGGCCAAAATGCCGGAAAGGAAGGTTGCCATGTCTGCTCTGAGTGATCAAATTATCGTGGCCTTGGATGTCCCCACCAGGGAGGAGGCCCTCGCCATTGTGGATGAGCTCGGCGCCAAAGTCGGTGCTTATAAAATCGGTATGCAGTTATACAATGCCTGCGGCCCGGAAATACTCAAAGCGATTAAGGAAAGAAACGGCAGGGTTTTCCTGGATTTAAAATTCCACGATATCCCCAATACCGTGGCGGCCGCTGCCCGTGTCGCGGCCAACCTTGACGTTTTTATGTTCAATGTTCACGCATCCGGCGGCAGCGCTATGATGAAAGCCGCCGCCACGGCTTTGCAAGAAGAAGCGGTGAAACAGGGCAAAAAAAGGCCTCTGCTCATTGCCGTGACCGTGTTAAC
>CALFRX010000122.1 GCA_937919295.1 uncultured Peptococcaceae bacterium
AAATGAATGCGATGTTGCTGGTATATATGCTATTCCAGAAGATATAAAAATAATCCGCGTCAATATTGAGGTTACGGAGCTGCACTTTCTGCAAACCGGTGCGAGAAATCAGGGCGCAAAGGGCCTCGATTTCCTCGGCCCGATCCGTAAAACCGGGAAAAGCCAAAAGATTTAAAGAGACGTAAACGCCATGACCAACTGCGTAAGTTAGCGAACGCTCCACATCCTCAAACGCGTAATTCTTCGGCCGGTAATATGCATCGTAATGAGCAGGGTTCGCGGAAAAAAGGCTGACCCGAAGGGTATCGATGCCGCCGTCAACAATCTTTTGGAGACATTCCCGATGACCGGCGTTGGTGTTCATATTGATCGTGCCCTGGTCCGTATTTTCGCGAATCACCTTCATGGCTTTGACGATTCTGTCTGCCTCCAAGGAAGGTTCCCCTTCACAGCCCTGACCGAAACTGATGATATTTTCTTTTTTCCCGCCGCTGAGATGAAAAGCGCCAACTTCCGCGATCTCCTTCACCGTGGGAGAGAAACCGATTCTCCCCTGGGCCGAGGGACAGCACTCCGCTGGCTGTTCCGAAATACAACCAACGCACCTGGCGTTGCAGGTTTTGGAAACCGGCAATCCCCCTTCCCAGCGGCGGTAAAAGATGTTTTGCGCCGTAAAACAGCCGTAAATCAGGGAACAGTGGGCCAGTTGATCAATGATCCTGTTTTCCGGCAGGATCTTTTTTACTTTGGCAATCCGCTCTGGGAGATCCGCGGTGTTGTAATGGTCCGGGTGCCATATTTTGTGCTCGTCGGTCTGCTTTGCCGCCACATAGACTTTGCCGTCTTTCATGGCCGCGGCGGTGTAGCCCAAAAGCGGCAGCACTTCTGGTTCGCTTAGGGTTTTCGTGGCCGGCAGGAGCATCCGGCTAAAGCCCTGGGGCAGGAGGACGGCAACGGCAATCCCCTTTCCCGTGACGATTTTGCCTTCTCTGTTTTGCATCAGCGGCGCTCTGCCCGGCATGGCCGTGAAGGTCGCCCCTTTGGGCAGGGGAATATAGTCGGCGGCGGGCAGCAGCTCGCTGCCGCGGGCGGCCAATGCCCTGTATCCTGCCGCCGCCAGGAGATCACCCTTTTCATTGGTGTATAGCGGCTCCATCACCGTTTTCACGGTTTTCACGGTTTATCCATATCGATTTTTTTAATCAGAGGTTTCTTGTTATAATCGTGGATGGTCGTGATGTAGCGAATTGTCCCTGTGAAAGAGCGCAGGATGATCGAGTGGGTGGTCGCTTTGTTATCCTCATAGCTGATGCCTTTGAGCAAAGGGCCGCTGGTAATGCCGGTGGCAGTGAAGAAAACATCGTCGCCCCGGGCCAGGTCTTCCATGGTGAGAACCTTATGTTCATCATAGATCCCCATTTTTGCCATACGTTCCCGGTCTTCATCGTCTTCCGGCCAGAGTTTCCCCTGCATATCACCGCCAAGACATTTCAGTGCCGCCGCGGCGATGACGCCTTCCGGGGCGCCGCCGATACCGATCAACATATCGATACCGGTATGGGGCAGGCCGCAGGCTACGGCGGGGGCCACATCACCGTCGGTGATCAGCTGTACCCGGCAGCCACAACCGCGCAGTTCCTCAATGATCTTTTGATGACGTTCCCTGTCCAGCACCACGACGTTGATATCCCCCAAAGCTTTGCCGCTGGCTTTGGCATAGGCCGTAACGTTTTCCGTCACCGAGGCGTTGATATCGATCAACCCTTTGCCGGCGGGACCGACACAGATTTTGTCCATATACATATCCGGCGCTTTGAGCAGATTCCCCTTTTCCGCCGCGGCAAAGACCGCGATGGCGCTGGGAGCGCTTTTGGCACAGAGATTGGTGCCTTCCAGAGGGTCGACGGCAATATCCACGGCGGGATCTCTTTCGCTGCCGCAGCCCACTTCTTCGCCGATATAGAGCATGGGCGCTTCGTCCATTTCCCCTTCGCCAATCACCACAGTGCCGCGAATGGGTACCGTATCGAAGGCCGTGCGCATACCACGCACCGCGGCGCCGTCGGCTTCGTTTTTGCACCCCTTGCCGATCCAACGGCCGGAGCCCAAAGCGGCGGCTTCCGTCACGCGGACCAGATCAAGGGTGAGTTCTTTACAAATCATTGATATTCCCTCTTTTCATAAATTAAAGCCAAGCTTTTTATAAGCAAAGGCCACTCTTTTCCCAGTCGGCTTTAAATTGCGCAAGGCCAACATCGGTCAGGGGGTGTTTCACCATTTTTTTCATGACCCCATAGGGAATGGTGGCGATATCCGCGCCGAACAAGGCCGCGTCTGTCACGTCTCTGGGACTACGGATGCTGGCGGCAATAATTTTCGTCTTTTGCTGATAGCGGTCAAAAATGGCTCTGATCTCTTCTAAAAGCAAGTTCCCGGCAGCTCCGTTGTCGTTGAGCCGGCCTACAAAGGGACTGACGTAGGTCGCTCCGGCTCGGGCGGCCAGAAGCGCCTGGTTGGCCGAAAAGACAAGGGTTAAATTCGTGGGAATGCCCGCTTTTTTCAACAGCCCGCAGGCCTTTAAGCCCGCTTCCGTCAAAGGCAATTTGATTACAACGTTTTCCCCGTAAGTTTTGAGGAATTTTGCCTGTTCCACCATGGTATCAGCATCCTCTGCCGTCACTTCCAAACTCAGTGGGCCCGTGACCAGCGACGCAATTTCCGCCATAAAATCTTTTACGTTGATACCGGCTTTCGCCAGCAGCGACGGGTTGGTCGTAACTCCTGATAAGATGCCCCAATCGGCAATCTCCCTGATTTCAGCCAAGTTCGCTGTATCGAGATACAATTCCATCATATCACCCCTTTTCGCTGTTTTTTTAAAAAGGAAAGGAACACCGCTGGCGTTTTTTGCGCCTTCCTCTCACGGTCTATACTTTTTCGCCGCCGCTTTTTTAGGCCTTACCGTTACAGCCCAAAACGTGAACGAGCTTATCTTTGACCAGTTCTTTGATGTTGGCTCTGGCCGGTTTCAGATACTGGCGGGGATCGAAATGATCGGGATGTTCCACGAAGTACTTGCGGATCGTTCCGGTCATGGCGAGACGCAGGTCGGAATCGATATTGATTTTGCAGACCGCCATTTTCGCGGCCTGGCGCAGCATATCTTCGGGTACGCCGATGGCGTCGGGCATTTTGCCGCCATAATCGTTGATCATTTCCACGTAGGCCGGGATCACCGAGGAAGCGCCGTGAAGCACGATGGGAAAATGGGGTAGCCGTTTGCCGATTTCCTCTAAAATATCAAATCTCAGCTGCGGTTTCTGGCCGGGTTTGAATTTATAGGCGCCGTGGCTGGTGCCGATGGCGATGGCCAAAGAATCCACACCGGTACGGGTAACGAATTCTTCCACCTCGTCGGGACGGGGCCGGGAGGTGTTTTGC
>CALFRX010000123.1 GCA_937919295.1 uncultured Peptococcaceae bacterium
ACCCGCATTGCCGTGGACTATACCGTGGCCTGTATCCGCCGGACCGCAAAGGCCGGCACCGAAGTGCGCTATGGCGTCTGCTTCGAAAAGGAACTGCCCTATTACATCGATTTGCTGAAATAGGCGGCATGCTCCCCTCTGCTTCTTCCTATTCGCAAAGAAAAGCTTTTTTGTCAGTATGAAAAGCCGCCTCTGGAGAAAACTCCAAAGGCGGCTTTCATTTATCAATTGAATCGGTTTCCGAATTGTTACAAACCGGTCGCCAAACCGCCAATCTGGTAGAAGAGGAACGCCACAAACCAGGCGATAGAGGTTTGAAACAAGGAGGCCAACAGTGCCTTACCCATACCTCCCAATTCCCTTTTGGTCACGGCGAAGGCGGCGACGCAAGGCATATAAAGCAGGGCAAAGACGAGGAAAGAAAAGGCGGAAAGCGGCGTAAACAGCGTGGCCAGCAGGGATGCCACACCGGCGGAATCACCGGCTCCCAGCAGAATGGCAAAAGTACTGATCACCGTTTCTTTTGATAATAAACCGGTGACCAGGGCTGTCGCCGAACGCCAATCGCCAAAGCCCAAGGGCGTAAAGAGGGGTGACAGGAGCTTCCCGAAAACGGCTAAAATACTTTCGGAGCTGTCACCAACCAGATTGAAGCGAAAATCAAAGCTTTGCAAGAGCCAAACCACCAAGGAAGCGAGGAAGATAATGGTAAAGGCCCGGGTCAAAAAATCCTTGGTTTTACTCCAAAGATCCCGCATGACGGTTTTAATATCTGGCAGCCGATAAGGCGGCAATTCCAACAAAAACGGCATAGAGCGGCCTTTGAACTTCGTCTTTTTCAAAAGCAAAGCGGCGGCCACGGCCACAACAATACCAAGAACATAGAGGGCGATCATCACGAGACCCTGATGGCGCTGAAAAAAGGCCATCGTAAAAACAGCGTAAATTGGCAGCTTGGCGCTGCAAGACATAAACGGCGTTAAGAGGACGGTCATTTTTCGTTCGCGGTCGGAGCCTAAGGTTCGCGTGGCCATGATGGCCGGTACGGAACAGCCAAAGCCGATGAGCATGGGGACGAAGGATTTACCGGAAAGCCCCACCTTGCGAAAGAGACGGTCGAAAACAAAGGCCACCCGAGCCATATAACCGCTGTCTTCCAGTAACGACAAAAAGAAAAACAGGAGGACGATGGTAGGCAGGAACGACAAAATCGCGCCCACCCCGGCAAAAGCGCCGTC
>CALFRX010000124.1 GCA_937919295.1 uncultured Peptococcaceae bacterium
GGAAACCCATACGCCTTTGGCCGGTCTCCTTGATGAAAACCGTTCCCGGGTCATCTCTACCACAGAGTCGCTGAAAATCTTTGCCGACAGGGGTTTTAATGCCTTTCAGGGCAACACGACCATCGGCTGCATCCTTACGAACGCGCTGCTCACCAAGGCACAGGCCAAAAAGGTGGCGATGATGGCCCATAACGGCTATGCCCGCGCCATCCATCCCGTCCATACCTCGGTGGACGGCGACGCGATCTTCACCATGGCCAAAGGTGAGGTGGAGGCCCACATCGACGTCATCGGCGTCACTGCCGCGGAAGTGATGGCCAAAGCCATCAATCGGGCGGTGAAAGTCGCTTCCGCCTACGGATTCAAAGGAAATCTTGATTTATGAGCGTTATTTCTAAAATGGTAAATCCTCTGCTTGATTGGTACGAAGGGGAACGCAGGGTTTTGCCCTGGCGCGAAGAACCCACGCCGTATCATATTTGGGTTTCCGAAATTATGCTGCAACAGACGCGAGTAGAAGCGGTGATCGATTATTATCACCGCTTTTTGGCGCGGTTTCCCGATGTCGATTCTGTGGCCAAGGCGGAACTCGACGAAGTTCTCGCCCAATGGCAGGGCCTTGGTTACTACCGCCGCTGCGAAATGCTTTACCGGACGGCAAAAATAATTTCTCGGCAGTATCAAGGGGAAATTCCCGCCGATTTTGCCACGCTTCTGTCGCTGCCGGGGATCGGCCGCTATACGGCGGCGGCGATCATGTCCATCGGTTTTCAAAAACCTTATGCCGCCGTGGACGGCAATGTTCTTCGCGTGGTGCTGCGTTTAGAAAACAGCGAGGAGTGTATTGACGACGGCAGCGTGAAAAAGCGGATAGAGGAAGCATTGCAAAAAGTGATGCCTAAGGGCAGCACTTCCGCTTTCACCCAGGCGCTGATGGATCTTGGCGCCACAGTCTGCCTGCCCAACGGTGCGCCCAAATGCGGCTCCTGCCCGTTGCAAGAGCTTTGTCAGGGGAAAGACAGCGCCGACCGTATCCCGGTGCGCAAAGCGAAGAAAGAGCGCCGCGTTGAAAAACGGACGGTTTTTCTGCTTTGCTGCAACGATCAGGTGGCCATAAAAAAAAGACCCGGAAAGGGTCTTTTGGCCAACATGTGGGAATTTCCCAATCGAGAGGGGCATCTCTCTTTGGCAGCGGTGGAAAAGTGCTATCGCGGCAGCGTTACCCCTTTGGCCGAAGCGAGGCACGTCTTTACCCATATCGAATGGGAACTTCGCGGTTACCGGGTGGAACTTGAGGAAAAACCCCAGGAAGCTGATCTGCATTGGGTGAAAAAAGCGGAAATCGCGTCTTACGCAATTCCCGCGGCGTTTTCTTATTTTAAAAAAGACTTGTAAGCCAATGGACAAAGGGCTGATAAAGGATGGGCAGGAATACTGCGGGGAGCATATTTCCTACCCTGATTTTTTTGATGCCCAGCATATTGAGGGAGATCGCAATCATCAGCAGGCCGCCGATGGCGGACATTTCGTTGATCACGGCGTCACCGAGATAGGGGGAGACCCAGAGGGCGAGGAGGGTGAGGAGTCCTTGATAAAGCAGGACAGAAACACCGGAGAAAATAACGCCGGCGCCCAGGGCCACGGCGAAGGATAAAGCGGTGATGCTGTCGATCATGGTTTTGGAAAAGATGATCGACAGCATCGCCCATGGTTCCCGCTTGCAGGGAACCGATGATCGCCATGGGGCCGATGCAAAACAGCAGGGAGCTGGCGACAAAGCCCTCAGTGAAGGTATTGTCGTTGCCGCTCTCGGCGGAAAATTTGTTTTTTCAGCATATCACCTAAGTGATTTAGGTGTTTTTCGATATTGATCCATTCGCCGAAAAGGATACCGGCGACGAGGCAAAGGATCATGCCCAAAGTATCTTCGGTGCCGATGGCGTAGCTTGCGCCGATGATCCCCACGACGATGGCAAGGCCTATGAGGATCGCGGAAGTATACTTTTCATTGATTTTGTTCTTAAATAAAAAGCCGCAAAGGGCCGCGACAGCCACGGCGATACCGTTGATAAGCGCTGCGTACATAAGAAACCTTCTGCCTGTGGATTGTCTAAATCAAGAGGGAAGCCGACTCAAACTTCATTTAGTATATCAATGATTCCGTGGTAAATCAATGACCCCCACCGTAATATTTTGAGACAGAAAGCGTCATTGTTTTGCCATCTGTGACCATGTAAAAGAGGTAGTCTTGGTTTTCCCATTGCGCGTCGGCGCAGCCATTGTTGTATAAGGCGGCGGCGGAAGCTTCTCCCAACTGCTCGGAAATGCGGTTGGAGACATCGTTCCAGGAGGTAGCGGCGGGGAAAATAAAATTTGCCTTGGTGATCAGCCGGTCTGTGCCAAAAAAGAAAATGACCTTTCCCGTATAGTTTAGGAGGCTTTTTTCGCAGGTGAGAGACGTATCGCTTTTCGTCAGAACTTTCACGTTGGAGGATGTGACAGCATCAATGTCACAATGAAGCGCCGCGGCAAAATCCATGAGTTCTCCGCCGGTGTATTCTTTGGCGACGGTCACCGTCTCCTGTTTTGTACCGGGAAAGAGATGGGCAAAGGCCGCGATGACCACCGCGGCGAATAAGAAAAGGAGCAGGTAGTTTTTGAAGGTGCGCAACAAAACTCCTTCTTTCTTTGACATATGCTCTCTTTTCTTTTTATGATGATTCTGCTATAATAATGCAAAAGAACAGGGGAGGATCAGATGAACGAATATCGAAACGGGCGGCCCCTTGACCAGTTGCGGCCCATCACCATAGAAACGGGTTTTCAGAAATTCGCGGCGGCCTCCGTCCTTTGGCGTCAAGGCGATACCTGTGTTTTGAGCGCCGTCAATATCGATGACGAGGTGCCGCCTTTTTTGGCAGATTCGGGTAAAGGCTGGCTGACGGCGGAATACGCGCTGTTGCCGGCATCCACCCTGGGGAGAACGGCGCGGGAGGCGGTCAAAGGGAAACAGAGTGGCAGAACCATGGAAATTCAGCGCCTCATCGGCAGAAGTTTACGTCGTGCCGTGGATCTCCGGGCCATAGCGGGAAAAACGGTGAAGATTGATTGCGAAGTCCTGCAAGCCGATGGGGGCACCCGCACGGCGGCGATCTGTTCCGCCTGGCTTTGCCTGGCCTTGGCGGTGAAAGAGGGAAAGTTGCCGGCGAAGGCTTTAAAAGAAGAAGTGGCTGCCGTCAGCGGGGGTATCGTCGGCGGCGAGGTCTCTCTCGATTTGCAGTACAGTGAGGACAGCCGCGCCGATGTGGATATGAATATTGTGATGACCGGACGGGGGCGTTTTGTGGAAATTCAGGGCACCGGGGAAAACAGCGACTTTTCGCCGGAGGAGCTGAGCGCGCTGTTGACTTATGGCAAAAAAGGCATTGAGGCCATATTGGCAATGGAACGGGAAATTCTAAAATAACCTATTAGCGACGAGAGGCATAGAATTGTATGAAACTGTTTTTCGCCACAGCGAACCAAAACAAAGTAAAAGAATTGGCGGCCTTGATCAGCGATTATGATATCGACGTTGTTTCAGCGGCGGATTACCCCGACTTTATCTCTCCGCCGGAAACGGGAGAGACGTTTCAAGAAAACGCCCAAATCAAAGCGGAATGTGCCTGTAAGTTTACGGGTTTGCCCTCTTTGGCCGATGATAGCGGTCTCGTTGTCGATGCGTTAAAGGGCGCGCCTGGGGTTTATTCCGCGCGCTACGCCGGGGAAAACGCCACGGATGAAGAAAATAACGAAAAGCTGCTGGCGGAAATGAAAGATATCCCTGAAGAAGATAGAAAGGCCTATTTTTGTTCCGTGCTTTGTTTGGCGCTGCCCAAAGGGGAGACTGTTTTCAGTGAGGGCCGAGTCCACGGTATGATTTTAAAGGAACGCCGGGGTGAAAACGGTTTTGGCTACGACCCTTTGTTTTACGTTAATGAAATGGATAAGGGCATGGCGGAGCTGACCTTGGCGGAAAAAAACATGGTCAGTCACCGCGGTATGGCTTTTCGCCAGATGAGAGATCAGCTTTTGCGCCACTTTTTAGCGACGGATAACGGTTGACTTGCAAAAAGGTTTGTTGTATAATAATATAGCTTTGCGGGTGTAGCTCAATGGTAGAGCGCAAGCCTTCCAAGCTCGAAACGTGGGTTCGATTCCCATCACCCGCTCCAAAGAAAAGACCTGCTGAAACAGTGTTTCGGCAGGTCTTTTTTGTGTTTATGGGTGTTTGAAAAGTGCTGTTTTTGACACCTGTTGAGGGGGGTTGTGAAGACATTTTCTCTTAGCTGTTCAAAAGAGCTCTTGTACTATCATCGATTTTTCGGGTGATATGGGTGTAAGTACTTAAATTTGTAATGTGGATTAATTGGATGATATGTTCATGGAGAAAAGTCTTGTTCTGTTTATTTTTATTGAAATGTTGAACATCTGTGATATAATTTATATTGGATGACGTGATATATGCCGGGTGTGATGAGATATGATTTGATGATGACTTCACGATGTCCGTATTTTGGTACATTGTTTTTATTAAATTATAAAGGGGAGCGGTAAAATGGAATTAATTGATAATAAAAACAGGACTTTAAAAGATGATTTGTCAATCGAAATAAAAAAAGACAGTAAACTTTCGATTGCGGCGTCCTGCTTTTCCATTTACGCTTTTCAGGAGCTCCAAAAGGAGCTGAAAGACATTGAAGAATTACGGTTCATCTTTACTTCTCCCACCTTTACTACGGAAAAAGTCAGAAAAGATCGGCGGGAGTTCTACATTCCCCGTCTCACCAGGGAACGGAGCCTTTACGGTACTGAATTTGAGGTTAAGCTCCGCAACGAGCTCACCCAAAAAGCCATTGCCAAGGAATGCGCCGACTGGATTCGGGAAAAAGTAACCTTTAAATCCAACGTTACGGATGACGGTATGACAGGATTTCTAAACGTGGACGATAAGAGCTACGCACCGATCAATGAATTTTCCACAGGTGATCTCGGCTGTGAACGCGGCAATATGCGCTTTTATATGATTCAGAAAATGGAAACCCCGGCCTCTCTCGATTACCTCGAAATTTTTGATACGGTTTGGAATGATCAGTCGACACTCCAGACGGTTACCGAGGAAGTGATCGATAGCATCACCGCCGTCTACCAGGAAAATCCCCCTGATTTTATATATTTTGTAACTCTGTACAATATCTTCAACGAATTTCTCGAGGATGTCTCCGAAGACGTGCTCCCCAATGAAGCCACCGGCTTTAAGGAGAGCAAAATCTGGAATATGCTCTATAATTTTCAGAAGGATGCCGCCCTCGCCATCATCAATAAGCTGGAAAAATACAACGGTTGCATTTTGGCGGACAGTGTCGGTCTCGGCAAGACCTTTACCGCCCTGGCCGTGATCAAATACTATGAGAACCGCAACAAATCTGTGCTGGTGCTCTGCCCTAAGAAACTGTCGAATAACTGGAATACATATAAAGATAACTACGTTAACAACCCCATTGCCTGTGACCGTTTGCGCTACGATGTACTTTATCATACTGATCTCAACCGTGCTTACGGCAATTCCAACGGTCTCGATTTGGACCGCCTGAACTGGAGTAATTACGATCTCATCGTCATCGACGAGTCCCACAATTTCCGCAATGGCGGCAAACTCAACGGTGATGAAAATGATAAGGAAAACCGCTACCAGAAATTACTCAACAAAGCCATTCGCAAGGGGATCAAAACCCGGGTGCTGATGCTTTCGGCGACGCCGGTCAACAATCGTTTCAACGATCTCAAAAACCAGCTGCAGCTGGCCTATGAGGGGGAAGCTTCGATCATCGATGAAAAACTCAATACCTCCCGCTCCATCGACGAAATTTTTCGTTATGCCCAGAAGGCTTTTAATGACTGGAGTAAACTGATGCCGGCGGAACGCACCACGGAACGGCTTCTGTGGATGTTGGACTTTGATTTCTTTGAGGTTCTGGACAGCGTGACCATTGCCCGCTCCCGAAAGCACATTGAGAAATACTATGATACCGCAGATATCGGCAGGTTCCCCACTCGATTGAAGCCGGTATCCTTCCGCCCGCCCCTGACGAACCTTAAAGACGCCATTAACTACAATGAGATTTTTACCCAGTTGATGGATCTTTCTCTGTCCATTTACACGCCAACCCATTATATACACCAGAGCAAACTTGATAAATACGCCGCGCTGTATGAAGATAACGCCATCAATATCGGTTTCACCCAGGCCAATCGGGAACAGGGTATTCGCCGTTTGACGGCAATCAATCTAATGAAGCGGCTTGAAAGCTCCGTCTACGCCTTTCACCTGACCATGGTCCGGATTAAGGCGCTGATCGAGTCGACTGTCGAGAAAATCGACGCCTTCGACAAGCAAACCTGGGTTGATCTGGAGATGACGGATCTCTCCTTTGCGGAATTCAATGAGTCCTATGAGTCTTATGAATCCGAAGAATTCGATGCGGATGATCAAAATGATGATATCTTCTCCATTGGCAGAAAGGTGAAAATCGATCTCGGCGATATGGACTATCTGAGCTGGCGGGAAAGCCTTGTCAAGGATAAGGAAACGTTGGAGCTGCTTACATCCATGATTATGGATATTACGCCATTGTACGACAGTAAACTCCAAGCGCTTTTAGAAGTTCTGCATGAAAAAGTAACCCATCCCATCAACAAAGACAACAAAAAGGTAGTTATCTTCACTGCCTTTTCCGATACGGCACAATACCTTTATAATCATCTCAGCGTGTTTATGAAGGAAAATTTTGGCCTCCATACGGCCATGGTCACCGGCACCGTTGACGGTAGATCCACGGTAGAAAAATTGCGCACGGACATCAATACGGTGTTGACCTGCTTTTCCCCAATTTCCAAAGACAGGGCATTGTTAATGCCGGAGCGGGCTGTTGACATTGACCTCTTGATTGCCACAGACTGCATCTCGGAAGGGCAGAACCTCCAGGACTGCGACTTTTTGATCAATTACGATATCCATTGGAATCCCGTCCGCATCATTCAGCGTTTTGGCCGCATCGACCGCATCGGCAGCCAAAATGAAGTGATTCAGCTGGTCAACTTTTGGCCTGATATCACCCTTGACGAATACATCAATCTCAAGTCTAAGGTGGAAACCAAGATGAAAATCGTCAATATGGCGGCCACCGGCGACGAGAATATCCTGAGCGATGACGAAAAAGCGAATCTCGAATACCGTAAGGCACAGCTAAAGCGCCTCCAGGAAGAAGTCGTTGATATGGAGGATATGACCACCGGCATTTCCATTATGGATTTGGGACTAAACGAATTCCGCCTTGATTTGCTGGACTATGTGAAGAATAATCCGGATCTTGATAAAACGCCCTTCGGGCTTCATGCGATCGCACCCTCCCGGCAGGATGCTCCCGTCGGCGTCATCTACGTGCTGAAAAATCGTTCCAACAGCGTGAATATTGATCAGCAGAACCGTCTTCATCCATTTTATATGGTCTATATTGGTAACGACGGAGCGGTGATCTGCGATCACCTTTCACCGAAAGAGATGCTGGATAAGATGCGCTACCTTTGCAAAGGGAAAACAGAACCACTACCGGAGCTTTGCCGGCCTTTTAATGAAGAAACCAGAGACGGCCGTGACATGAGCTGCTTTTCCGAATTACTGGGGAAAGCCATCGCCTCCATCGTCGAGGTGAAGGAGCAAAGCGACATCGAGAGCTTCTTAAGCGGCGGAGAGATGAGCTTTGTTTCCAACGAAATCAAAGGTCTTGACGATTTTGAGCTTATTTGCTTTTTGGTGGTGCGTTGAGATTTTCTAGGCTGCCCAAAATATATAGAAGCGAGAAAAATAGAAATATGAGTATTGAAATGAATACTTTAACAAAACAAAAAGTGATAAAATGTTATCATTGTGGTAATGAGACATTAATGAATAATGTTGGCGAGTATCAATACAACAATATGGAAGATTGTGATTTTCAGTTTTCATTTACTTATAAATTATTTGCATGCCCTATTTGTTATAATGTTACTCTACTAGAGACATATGGCGACGAGACTATGGTGAAACCTTCAGTGAACGGAGACTACGAATGGTTTACTGAAGATAAAATACTATTTCCTGTAAATAGTCTGGATAATAATATAATGCCCCAGGAGATAAAAGAAACATTTGAGGCAGCGTTAAAAATCCGAAATATTGATAATAATGCATGCTTAATAATACTAAGAAAGGCTCTAGAGCTAATTCTAAAAGATAAGGGTGCCACAAAGCGAAATTTGGTGGGAAAAATCGAGGAAATAGCTTCTAAAGGCATTTTACCTGAAGTATTAAGTGAGGCTTCAAAATTTGCTAAAATAATGGGTAATTTAGCAGCACACGAACGAAATACCAATGTCGATTCCTCTGACGTTAGTACTGTGTTAGAATTTATTACGTATATTATCGAGTATCTATATGTGTTACCATATAAAATTCAATGTTATAAGGAAAGAATTGAAACACTGGAGGACAAAGGTATGATATAGTACGTGCAATGAATTTGAAAAGTCTTAATTGGTCTGCTTTTTGAACGTGCGTTGAAAGAGGGAAGAAAATTATGCTCGGGTTGCCAAAATCCACAGAATTGAAAAAACAGTTGCCGAAAAATGCGATTTATATAAAATTCAATATGAGTACGGCGGCGAAAGAAAAATTCGACGCCGATGTGAAACGCATCGTGATTGTCAATGAAATTTCCCCGACGACGACTACCGTTCCCAAGGGGGAATTGGTGGAAGCCATTTTCGTTCTGTTGGTTTCCCTCAAGAGGGAGAACTTTAACGTGAAAAATATCGAACTGATTCCAAAATTGATCCACCAAAACATGCTCCTGATCCTGGAATATGAGGGCAAAGCGAAGCTATCACTCTACCATACACAACTGCTGCAAACCGAATGGAAACCCACCGAAGCATGGACGCTGACGCTGAAAGGGCTAAACCTCGACACTGTCTGGGAAAATGTTATTCGCAAAATTGCGGATCATGAGGAATTAGAAATTTGGAGTGAGGAATTATCACCGGATGAGAATATTGCAAAAATCTTAAGAATAGAAAAATTGAAAAAAGATATCGAACATCTGGGAAAAAAAGCCCGCAAAGAACTACAGCACAGAAAGAAGTTTGAGTTGGTGCAGGCGATAAATGGACTTAGAAAGGAATTGGAGGGAAACCTATGACTAAACAGGAGTTTATTGAATCATATATAAATGAGTTGGAGAAGTTAGTGGATTTATATCAACGCCAAGAGGTTGATGAACATGCAGTCTTCGATTACATACAAGAGATACGAGGTGTATTTGCACGAGAATTGCCAGAAATTGACGACGCAATATGGCTGAGAAATGGCACAGCTGAACGAGATGCTAATACGCTTGTAGGCATTTTGCGATTAAGTATTATTAACAGTGGAGAACAAAAATCTCCTAATGACAATATGCAATTTCAGAAAGAGTTGAAAAAACTGAAGCTGGAATATGGTGGAATTAAGGCCACAATTAGTAAGTATACCACCGATGGAAATATCACTAATTATTTGAATGAATTAGAATTTGCTATATCCTCGGTTGACCTTGACAGTATGAAGTATTGCCTATCGGGCATTGATAAATGGTATAGGCAAAACATTACGTCTATTCACGGTAATGGATTCTGTTTGAACAAAGACAGTCATAATGAAAATCAAAAAAAAGTTGCGCATTTTAAAGAAGTATTCGAAGGTTTCAACTCTTCGGATATTATTCAGTCTGTCGAAATAAAAAGCAGAAACGAACCTCTTATTTTTTTGAGCCATAAGTCAGACGACAAAAAATACGGCGATGCTATTCGGAACTTTATTATCAGTTTAGGAGTAAAAAACAATCAACTTATATATTCATCACATCCACTTCATAAGATACCGCTTGATGCAAATATCTACGATTATCTTAGAGAGCATATATATAGCAAAATATTCATGATAATTCTTTGGTCGGACAAGTATTTGGAGAGCCCAGCATGCTTGAATGAAATGGGCGCAGCTTGGGTTGCTCAAAGTGATTATACTAATATTTATGTACCGACATTTTCTTTTGGTAATCCCAAATACCACGAATGTGCTATAGATACAAGAAAGATGGGGGCAGTACTTAATGGTGATGCTAATTGCAAAACAAGTATGATAGAGATAAAGAATAAAATTCAAGTCTTGTTCGACTTGAAGGACGATGAACAAAATACCCAATATGCGATAGACCACTTTATTCAAGAGATAACGGAGGGGAAAAATAATGACTAAACTGAAAATGCACAGCCCGAATAAGGTGGATGAGAATATTGAGAAGATTGGGCAGTTGTTTCCAAATTGTTTGACGGAGCGGAAGAATGAGGCGGGGAAAGTGGAGTACGCCATTGATTTTGACGTGCTTCGGCAGGAGCTTACCGATGTCGTGGTGGAGGGGAATGAGGAACGCTACCAGTTTACCTGGCCCGATAAGAAAAAATCCATCCATTTGGCCAATGCTCCCATCGCCAAAACGCTGCGCCCTGTTCGTGACGACGAATATATACCCACGGGTGTGAATAGTAGCGGTAATCCCTATTGCAGTAGCGGAAGCGTGGACTTTGATAACACCGAAAACCTCTATATCGAAGGGGACAACCTCGACGTGTTGAAGCTTCTCCAGGAAACCTATCTCGGCAAAGTCAAAATGATCTACATCGATCCCCCCTATAATACCGGCAATGACTTCGTTTATGAGGACGATTTTACAGGGGATATAGGTGAGTTCCTGATACGGGATGAACAGTATGATGACGAAGGCAATCGCATGGTGAAAAACCTCGATAGCAACGGCCGCTTCCATACCGACTGGCTGAATATGATTTACCCCCGCCTAAAATTAGCGAAAGATTTATTGACTGATGATGGGGTTATCTTTATCAGTATTGATGACCACGAGCAGGCAAATCTAAAAAAAGTTTGTGATGAGATATTTGGAGAAATAAATTTCATTGCAAATATTGTCTGGCAAAAAAAGACTTCCCCTGATGCGCGTATGGAGATAAGTGCGGCTCATGATAATATCATTGCCTATGCTAAAGGTAACTGTGATACGTATCGTCTATCAACATTACCTTACGGACAAGATAGGTTGAAAAACTATCAGAACCCGGATAATGATCCACGGGGACCATGGGCTTCAGTTGATATAACTGGGCAAACCGGACGTGCGCCAAAAAGCCAGTTCTATGAGATCACAACGCCTTCTGGTATCAAGTACTTTCCTCCCGAAGGTCGTTGTTGGGCTATGGCTCAGTATACTTTTGAATTATTATATAAAGATAATCGATTGTGGTTTGGTGAAGACGGGAATAATCGTCCTCGTCAGAAAAAGTTTTTATCAGAATCTAAAGGCGCAAGACCTTGGACGTGGTGGGACAATAAATTTGCTGGACATAATCAAGATGGGAATAAAGAACTCATGGCACTTTTTGATGGTAAGCTGATCTTTGATAATCCAAAACCCATAAAATTGCTAAAGCTAGTCGTACTGTTAACAACTAAAAAAGATAAAAACGATATTTGCATGGATTTTTTTAGTGGTTCTGCAGGGTTTGCAGAAGCTGTTATGACACAAAATGCCGAAGATAATGGCAATAGAAGATTTATCTGTGTCCAAATACCTCAAGTTATTCAAGAATCAGAAAATGATTATAAATCAAACAGTATCGCCTTATCGATAGGCTATAAAAATATCTGTGAAATTGGGAAAGAGCGGATACGGCGGGCAGGGGAGAAAATTAGAAATGAGAAATTAGGAGGGAGAAATGATTCTTCAGAAGCTCATTCCTCACTTCTCACTTCTCATTCCTCATTAGATACGGGTTTCCGTGTCCTAAAGCTCGACAGCACCAACATGAAGGACGTCTACTACAATCCTAACGACTACGACCTCACGCTATTTGAGAAGCTGACTGAAAATATCAAAGAGGACCGCACGCCGGAGGATTTACTCTTTCAGGTTATGCTTGATCTGGGCATCTTGCTTTCCAGTAAGATTGAGGAAACCATGATGGCCGGCAAAAAAGTATTCAATGTCATGGATAACTATCTGATCGCTTGCTTCGATGATGATATCACTGATGAAACGGTGAAAGCAATCGCCTTACGGAAGCCACATTACGCCGTCTTCCGCGATAGCTCCATGGCCGACGACAACGTCGCCACCAACTTTGAACAGATTTTTGATACATATAGTCCCGACACAGTTAGGAAGGTGTTGTAATGGCAAATAGAATTTCGATTCGCTTTTTTGACGATCGTGAAGTTCGCGCTGTTTGGGATGATGAAAATTCCAAATGGTGGTTTTCTGTTCTTGATATTATCGGTGTTTTGCGCGACGAAAGGGATTATACAAAAAACAGAAACTACTGGAAATATCTAAAGTCAAAACTCAAAAAAGAAAATCTTCAGATGGTTAGTCACGCTACCCAACTGAAATTGACAGCATCTGACGGCAAAAAGTATTTGACCGATTGCTTTGACAATGATAGCATCATTGAGCTTGCGAAAAATTTCCCGAGCAAACAGGCAAATCGCTTTATCGAATGGTTCACATACAGCGACGAAACGGTTGACGGCAAGAGCAAATCAAAGGCGTATGCACTTTTTGACAGCTCTTTACTCAATACAATAGAAGTTGGTACAGTAAAGGGCTTGCAGCAGATTCATGGCTATCTGTTCGGCGGGTTATATGATTTTGCGGGGCAAATCAGAATGTTGAACATTGCAAAAGGCGGTTTTCAATTCGCGCTGGCCCGTTTTTTGCCCGAAACGCTGGAAAACATTGAAAAGATGCCGGAAAGCACTTTTGATGAAATCGCTGACAAATACGTGGAGATGAATATCGCTCACCCTTTTATGGAGGGCAATGGCAGAAGCACACGCATTTGGCTTGACCTAATTTTGAAAAAGAATTTGGGATTGGTTGTGGATTGGAGCAAAGTAAGTAAAAAAGACTACTTAACCGCGATGGAAAAGAGTGTTGTCAATCCCGCTGGGATCAAAGCTCTTTTGCAGTCCGCTTTGACGGATAAAATCAACGATAGGGAAGTCTTTATGGCGGGTGTGGACTATTCCTATTACTCCGAGCAGGAGAACGATATTACGTGAGGTGGCAACGGCAAATGAAGTTCAACTTTAAAATACAGGAATATCAAACCGAGGCGGTGGAGGCGGTGACGCGGGTCTTTAACGGGCAGGGGAACTATCAACAGCTTCGCTATATCCGGGATTTGGGGATACAGACAAAAAGTGATGACGAACTCGATTTTAAAGAGATCACTGACGATACCGGTTATAAAAACGAGGCGGTAGAGCTCAGTGATGAACAGCTGCTGAAGAATATCTGCGAGATTCAATCCCTCCACAACATCAAGCTTTCTTCAGCGTTGGTAAAGGACTTTGGCAGTTGCAGCCTTGATATCGAAATGGAGACCGGTACCGGCAAGACCTATGTCTACATCAAAACCATGTTTGAATTGAACAAACGCTACGGCTGGAGTAAATTCATCGTGGTGGTGCCTTCCATCGCAATCCGGGAGGGTGTCAAAAAGTCTTTTGAGATCACCGAGGACCACTTCATGGAATACTACGGCAAAAAAGCCCGGTACTTTATCTATAACAGCTCGAATTTGAATCAGCTGGATAGCTTTTCCTCCGACGCCGGCATCAACGTGATGATCATCAATACCCAGGCCTTTGCGGCTTCAATGAGTGAGGAAAAGAACGTGGAGGGGCGCAAAGGCGACGCGGCGGCTCGCATCATTTATTCCAAACGCGATGAATTCGGTTCCCGCCGCCCCATCGACGTCATTGCCGCCAACCGTCCTATTTTGATTTTGGATGAGCCTCAAAAAATGGGGAAAGAGGAGGGCGCCACCCAAAAGGCGCTGAAACGATTCTGCCCACTTTTTAGCTTGAACTATTCCGCGACCCACGTGAAGCACCATAACGTAGTTTATGTCCTTGATGCCCTCGACGCCTACAACAAACGCCTTGTAAAGAAAATTGAGGTTAAGGGCTTTGAACTGAAGAATTTGTTGGGCACCGATCAGTATTTGTATTTAGAGGGTATTGCGCTTTCTCATCAAAAGCCGCCTATGGCCCGGATAGAGCTGGAAGTCGCCTATCAGAAATTCATCAAACGGGAGCTGCGTACCTTTGAGATGGGTGACAGTCTCTACGTGGCATCAAAAGAAATGGAACAGTATAAGGGTTTGTTTGTTTCGGATATTGATCCTCTTCGCAATTGCGTTACGCTATCCAACGGTGATCGGCTCTTCGTAGGTGATGTTATTGGCGATATCTCCGAAAAGGATATGCGCCGTATCCAGATCAGAGAAACCATTGCTTCCCATTTTGAAAAGGAAGAAAAGCTGTTTCGTGATGGCATTAAGACTCTTTCCCTGTTTTTCATCGATGAGGTGGCCAAATACCGGCAATACGATGAAAACGGAAAAGAGTGTCTCGGCGAATACGGTCGAATGTTTGAGGAAGAGTACGTAAGCGTCCTTGATGATTATATCGGCCTTTTCGATACGCCCTATCAAAAATATCTCAAAGAAAAGGGCAGTGATGCCCACGCGGTGCACCGTGGTTATTTCAGTATCGACAAAAGAACGGGCCACAGCGTTGACAGTAAATTGAAGCGCGGCACCGAGTTTTCCGACGATATTTCCGCCTATGACCTCATCCTTAAGAATAAGGAGCGACTGCTCTCCTTTGAAGAGCCGACGCGCTTCATCTTCTCCCACTCAGCCCTGAGGGAAGGTTGGGATAACCCCAACGTATTTCAGATTTGCACCTTAAAGCATTCCGACAGCCAAATGGGCAAGCGCCAGGAAGTCGGGCGCGGCCTGCGCCTTTCGGTGAATCAGGCCGGAAACCGTATGGATATTCAGAGCTGTGGCGAGCGGGTTCATGACATCAACATGCTGACAGTCGTCGCCAGCGAGAGCTATAAGGATTTTATAGCGGGTTTGCAGGCGGATATCAAAGAAGTTCTCTATGACCGGCCCACCAAGGCCACAGAGGAGTATTTCAAAGGGAAGACGATCTTTGCCGATGAAGCCCCAATCGTGATCAATGACAATCAGGCCCGGGCAATCTATCGCTATCTGCTCAAAAATGATTATATCGATGATGATGCCTATGTTACCGACGCCTACCGGGCGGATGCAGCCGGTCAGACACTGGCACCGCTGCCAACGGAATTGCAGGTTATGGCCAAGGGTATTCACAGTTTGATCAAGGGTATCTTTGATGAAAGCGTCTTCAATGAAATGGTGGAGGACGCCAACAAAGCGAAGGTCAAAGGCAACCCTTTGAACCAAAACTTCGAAAAAGAAGAGTTTCAGGCTCTATGGGGGCAGCTTAATCATAAATACGCCTACGCGGTGGAATTTGACAGTCAAGAGCTGATCGAAAAGGCCGTGCAGCACGTCAACGAAAAGCTCTTTGTCTCTGAATTGCAGTACACAGCCACCGTCGGGCAGCAGCGGGGAGAGCTGAATGAATACGACCTGGAGCGGGGTGACGCTTTTGCCAGCGCCAAAGCCAGGACGCAAAAATTGCAGCGCAACAAAGCGGCCCATGTCAAATATGATCTCATTGGCAAAGTAGCCGAGGGTACCGTCCTGACCCGCCGTACCGCCGCGGCGATTCTCGGAAGATTGTCCCCGGATAAATTAGCCATGTTCAAAAACAATCCGGAGGAATTTATCTCTAAAATGATTCGTCTCATCAATGAACAAAAGGCCCATCGTATTGTTGAAAAAATATCCTACCACCAAATCGAAGGCGAGTACGAGAACGAGATTTTTACCGCCGATCGCCCCATTGAGAGTTTTGACAAAGCCTACCGGGCGGAAAAGCATATTCAGGATTACGTATTCACTGACGGTATGGCGGAACAGAGTGTTGAACGTCGGTTTGCCCAAGATTTGGAACAGGCTGTAGAAGTTTGCGTTTATGCCAAGTTGCCGCGAGGTTTCCAAATTCCCACTCCTGTGGGGAATTACTCGCCGGACTGGGCCATCGCGTTTCACGAAGGAACGGTAAAACACATCTACTTTGTGGCGGAAACGAAAGGCACAATGGAAAGCCTTAATTTACGCCCCATCGAGGATGCCAAAATCAGTTGCGCGAGAAAGCTCTTTAATGAAATGTCCACCAGCAAAGTGCGGTATGAGGCCGTCGCCACGTACCAGGATCTTCTGAATATCATGAAAAAAATGCCTTGATCAGTCCCTTCTTTATTCACGAGAAAAACCCTGTTAAACATGGCGTTTAATAAGGGTTTTTTGTGTTGAGGTCAGAAAACCTCGCTATTCTTAAGTATAATAAGGTATAAAAGAGATAATCAGGAGATAAAATTCTTTCCTGAAAAAGAAAGTACAGAGCTTACGCTCGGTTACGGCGGTCGCAATGTCGTATTCTTACCCATCGGCCCTATACTTGATATCGCTTAAAAAGAGACACCAGTGCCTTTATTGACCCTTCCAAATGGCGAAAAGCCATTTCAGAGATAAAAGACACTGGCGTATATAAAATGATGGTTCCACCATGTACTCATTTTGGTACATTGCTTTTGTTAAAATTCAATTAAGGGTTCCGAAAGGGCCATTGCCACCCATCAGTTTGTGCTGTTCATCAGGGTGAAATGGTATTAAGTAGTTTGTTGATAAAGAAAGTAATGTATGTTTCAAAAGGAGGAAAAAACTATAAAACGTTGTATCACCGTGACCGGTACCGGCAATTTTGCCGCCAAACCGGATCTAATTATTGTATCGATAGGTTTATCGGTTATGGATCCCGCCTATGAAAAAGCCATGTCCGAGGCGGGAGAGCAAATTGAAGCGCTTAGAAGTGCCCTGGCGGATGTAGGCTTTCAAAAAAATCAACTAAAGACTACGAGCTTTTATGAGCCGCCCAATATGAGAACAAAAGAGGCTGAAATGGTGAATATCATAGGTATTTTGAGGGTTACAAAGTGGTTCACCGGCTTAAACTGGAAATTGATTTTGATACGAAACAGTTGGGCAGGATATTAGGCGCAATTTCTAAAAGTGGCAGTGAACCGGAGGTTAATATTGCCTTTGGTTTAAGGGATCGGGAGGCCGTTTGCGCCCTTCTTTTGGAGGACGCGACGAAAAACGCAAGGAGAAAAGCAGAGATTCCCGTAAAAGCAAGCGGAGTGGTGATTGGGAAGTTGATTTCCGTAAATTACAGTTGGACCGAACTGGAGCTGTTGTCGTTTACGGACTGCTATCGCGGCAATCATGACCATAATTATGCTAAAAGTGTTGAAATTGACATCGAACCCGATGATGTCAAAGTTTCCGATTCCGTAACCTTTATTTGGGAAATAATATAAGCAATAGGATCTGACCGGAAGAGAAGCTACAGCCGATGCAACGACTGTAGCTTTTTCTTTTAAGTGGCACTTCTTTTCTGTAATGATAAAAACCGTATTTTCGAAAATAGCCGCTGGGTTTCTGTATGTCCCAAAAATGGTACAAAGAAAGTGTTATGATTCAGTTAAGCAGTTCAGTAGTTTAACGTATTATAATTATAGAAGAGAGTGATTCTGTTACCAAGGGAAGGAGTGTGAATACCGATGTCTGATCTAAATTCATATACAGTGATTCTTTTCCCGGACTTTGAAAAGCTGCAAAGGGAGATTGAAAAAATGCGCGTGGAGCTTTCTCTGCTTGTGCTGGAACGGGATGAACTGTTATACATTGAATGTAAGAACATTGAGATGGCGTATATGCTCACCCTTGGCGGCTTGGAGTATAAGGCCTATGAAATACAATGCGCCATTCTTCGCCTGAAGCGAAAAATTGAGTTGATTCAGATCAAAAGAAACAGGCAAGAGAGGATTATTCTTTCAGCTATTGAAGCCGCCCTTGACTCGGAATTCGAGGAATATCAGAAAAAACTAGAGGAACAAATCGAAAAAATGAACGCCGCCATCGAACGGGGCAAAGGAACCTATTTGTCGGAAAAAGAAAACCGTGAACTGAAAAAATTATACCGCACTGTGGTCAAGGAGCTTCATCCCGATCTTCACCCCAATTTAAGCGAGGCCCAAGCGCAGCTGTTTCAAAATGCCGTATCAGCCTATGAAAACGGTGATTTAAACGGTTTGCGCATCATCAGCGCGATGGTTGCGGAACCTGTTTTACCGGAAAAAAGCGAATCCGGCATGGCGGGGCTGATGAAGGAAAAAGAGCGGTTATCGAGGCTTATTAAGAAGCTACGCGACAGGATTGCGGAGATCAAAGCGGAATTTCCTTATACCGTGAAAGCGGTTGTGCAAAGTCCGGAAATGACTGCGGCGAAAAAGGAGGAAATCGAAGAGATCATCCGGCAACTGAATGAGGTTTTAACCTCATATCAAGAGAAAGTGGTAGAAATGTTGAGGTGACGAGATGACTGATCTCATCAAAAACAAAAGCGGCGGCTTTGTCAGCTTGCTGCATCAAAAGAACGGTGAAATTGATTTTCCCAAGCCTTTTGAGCGCGATATTTTTCTTTTTGATACCCATGTCGCGGGGACGACCTTTATTACGGGCATCGAGGAATTGGCGCCCCATTTAAACATCAACGACAAACTTGATTTTTTCCGTGAGCCGGATAATCCCCACGACAGCAAAGCCATTGTGATCAGAAATAGCGATGGGATTGAGGTCGGCTACGTTCCTCAGGCGGACAATCTCATCTTTTCCCGTCTCATGGATGCAGGTAAACTGCTTTTCGGCAGAATATCGGCGAAGGAAATTCGGGGCAAATGGTTGAAACTTGATATCAAAGTCTATTTGCATGAGTAATCTATGTCGAGTTTTGCTGAAATCGTAACAATCGCTATTTTTTGTATCCACTCTTTGTGATAAACTATGATGATTATGATAAGCATAATGATTAAGGGGTGAGGAAATGGATTTATGCGTACGAAACGGTTCTTTTACAATAAATCTTTATGAAGACGGTGCTATCCGATCTATTAATGATAAGTACCCCTCTTGCGGTGTTAGAATTGAAGCGAATGTTGATAACACCAAATTTTTATTTTTTGGTTTGTCTCTCGGAAAGCACGATTTGGAAAGTGTTATCACGTATATTGATAAAACGCTCAAAAATGAGATCGTTGGTACTCATCGACTAAGATTTGAAGATCCACACGTAGCCGGTAAATCTCTTTATTCTCCAATAACCTTTATGATAAATGGATTCGAAAACCATGAAGAGGATTATTGGCAATTCAACTGCGGTAATTTAGACGGCAGGCATACCAGCGGGGGAAATGATTATTCAATTTGTCTTAATCGTAAAGATATTGCAAATATTCGCACAGAGATTATTGCAGAAATGAAGAAAATTGATTGGGAAAATCATGGGAAAACTTGGTTTTATCAAATTGACTTGCCGGAATCTGATTACGAAGATTGCTATTTGGCAATAGAATTTGAAAAAAAGCTTAATTTCTTTTGCGGAAGCTCTTGTCTACGCAAGGTTTTTATTTCTTTGGATTCATATCTATTTCGGCAGCAGTATAAAAAAAATTCATATTTCTTTGGCTATGGTTCACAGGTTTTGTTAGTTTTTGACCGTTTTATCTTTGATTTACAGGTTTACGCTGAAGGGCTTTTCAAGTACTGTGTACGTGAAGGAATTGATCTTGCTAAAAATGAGCCGTTATTCGAAAGGGTCCCTGAAAAGGGAGTGGAAAACTGCTTTTGTGATACGAAGAAAATGTTCACTGTCCCATACGAAGATACGATTATAGAGTCTTGTTTTGTAAAAAGTACAGATAGCGCGCCATTTGGCTATATTAAACTGGATGATCTAAAAGATAAGGATTTACCTGAATTACCAGAAAGGGTAGTTCTTGCATTGGACAATAATCATTCAATAGAGATATATGGAGATCCTATTGAATTTTTTGGAATCCTCATGAAATAGTTTGTCTTTCTGATCAAAAACAAAAGCGTAACGGTGCACCATATATATTTAGACGTCTGATTCTGGATTATATGGAATGGGTTTTTAGGGATGGCGACAGGTATCCGTTACGGCATCGGCATGAAAGAGCTATATGGCCGTCGCAAAGAAACCATTGAACGAGTCTTTGCCTATGCTAAGGAAAAACATGGAATGAAGTATACTCAATATCGGAGACGGGCCAAGGTGAAAATTGAGGTTGGTTTCATTTACACCTGCATGAATTTGAAAAAGCAGGCGCAGTAGTTGGCGAAGAAGCCTTTCCTGCCACGCTTTTTCCAGCCCTTTTCTCCTCTTGAAGAAAAGTTCTCTTGTTCATGAAAAGCTGTGTTTGGATTCTCTTCCAGACACGGCTTTTGTCGGCAGGCTGAGCCTCCTGGTGAATACCGTGTTCCCCAGGGGTTTTTCTGTTTTACGGGCAGTGGCAACTTACGCTGACGGCCCCCTTATGCTCAAGGGGAGTTATTGCCGCCGCTGTCCAAAAAACACCTTGTCTGTGAAATGCGTTTAATAAATAGAAATGGACGTTTGTCTGCGTTATGGAAAATACAAAACGAGCCATTGATTTTTACCCCTAAAAAGGCCGATTTCTGCGGTGAACCGATGTGGGAAATTTTGTTAATTTTTTTCAACGGAGTCATTTTCATACTTTTCGAAATGTTCTTTGGGTAAGAGCGGTTTCCATGAAAAGTGGTTTCAAAGCCGGTGCAAAAAAAAGAAATAAAAACTTTCGTTTTCTTTGTATTTTTTTGCATTATGCATAAAAAAATTTGACAGTTATACATTATTCATGTATAATGTAAAAACATTTTAGCACATGCAGGGAGAGAAGGAATATGTTGGACGCATATGTATAAAATGATAACAGCGATTCGCGACTGATAACAAAGCTGAAGCGAATGGCAGCCGGGTTTGCATCTCGCCGGTTGTTTTTAAAAGAGATAAAAATTGTTGCTAATGGAAATAAAGGGGTCGTCAACCCGCCGGCAGGAATGTTGCAAATTTGGCTTTTCAAACCCACGATTGAAAGTTAAATTCCGCCCTGCTGTCTTTGGTTACAGCAGGGTTTTTATATATATATACAAAATTGAATATAGAAGAAATTTCATAGATATCAAAAGTAAAAGGAGCGAAGTCCTATTCGAAAAAGTTTAATTCATGTCACACTGTTGCTTACAGCGTTTATCTTGTTGTTCAGCACTGCCGTATCAGCCACGGAGTTTTCTGATTCGGAAAACAACTGGGCAAAATACAGCATTGATTATGTCACCGATGAAGGCTATTTTGTCGGCACTTCCACCACCACGTTTTCTCCCGATCAGTTTATGACGAGAGGTATGTTTGTTACCGTTTTAGCCCGTGTTTGTAACGCGGACTTAGCAAAATACGGAAGCGGCGTATTTGTTGACGTGGATTCCACCTCCTATTATGCCGCCGCAGTGGCCTGGGCCTATGAAAACGGCATTGTCAGTGGAATGAGCGATTCCATCTTCGCCCCGGACAAAGCGGTGACGAGAGAACAGATTTGTGAGATCTTAGATAACTATTATGATTACCTTGGTGAAACACCGAAAATAAAGAATACCGCGATAACGAAGTATGAAGATGACGCCAAGATCAGTTCATGGGCCTATTCCGCTGTATACGAAATGCAGAAATACGGCATTCTCGTGGGCGGCAGCGGCAGTTTTGATCCTCAAGAAGAAGCGACCAGAGCCACCGGCGCAACGGTGATTGCTAGGTTTTGCGGCCAATTCTTAGAGTACTATAAAGCCCCGGTGACCAAAACCGACCCGAAAGGTGCGCTGATCGGCACTTTTAAGAGCACGTTCTACAGCTCTGCCGCCTCATCCAACGGCGGCTATACGCTGACCGCCACCGGCGCTCCCCTGATTGTCGGGGAAACCCTTGCGGTGGATCCCAGCGTCATTCCCCTGGGCAGTTGGGTCTATCTCGAGTTCACCGATGCGAGATTACAGTGCTTAAACGGCGTTTATCACGCCACGGATACCGGCGGCGCGATCAAAGGCAATAAAGTTGACGTCCTTGTATCCTCCAATGCCCTGGCCTATTCTTACGGCGTTGGCAGCGTAAAGATTTACACGGTCAATCAATAAACGACTGCGTCTTGCAAAGGGAGAAGCGGCCAAAGAACGCCGCTTCTCCGATTTTTTGAAAAAATTAAGATAAGTACTTGCAAAAAGCGTGAAAATGATTTATAATACTAAAGTGTTGCGCCAGTAGCTCAGTCGGATAGAGCAACGGCCTTCTAAGCCGTGTGCCAGGGGTTCGAATCCCTTCTGGCGCGCCAATATATGGTGGGTGTGGCGAAGCGGTTAACGCACCGGATTGTGGCTCCGGCACGCATGGGTTCAATCCCCATCACTCACCCCAATTGCAAATTCATTTATTCACATATAGGCCTGCGGAATCGTGGGGTGTCGCCAAGCGGCAAGGCATCGGTTTTTGGCGCCGACATTCGTAGGTTCGAATCCTGCCACCCCAGCCAGGGTCACGCTGGATCCAATTTGTTTTTGGATTCAGCGTTGTTTCTTTTTACCGATGTCAAAACCGGCGCTTTTTACAGGCGCCGTTTTTTATTTGTCGTAATTTTGTCATTGACGTCAAATTGTGTTAAAATATGTTATGGAATGAAGGAGGGGAGAGATGAAAATGACAGAATTACCTCACTTACTTAATTTTCGCGACTTCAGCACCTGCCGCCGAAAGGACAACACGGTGCTTCCTGCCAATATTTTTGCCCGCAGCGATAATCCGGCTTATCTTGATACCGAGGAAATCGAAGCGTTAAAGACCAGAGGACTCACCACCATTGTTGATTTGAGACGTCATAACGAATGTGTTAAGCGCCCCGACTGTCTTGCCGGCCGTTCGGGGTTTTGCTATCATCATATCGTGATGAATGACGAGGCTTATCTTACTTTTAATCACGTCATTGAACCCGCGGATATCGCGGCGGCCTATTATAGCAAGCTCAGCGTTTCCGCAGAGCGGATCGCCGCTGTATTTCAAATTTTTGCCGAAGCCAAAGACGGTGTTTTGTTTCATTGCGAATCGGGAAAAGACCGCACCGGCACCATTGCCATTCTGCTTTTGCTGCTCTTTGACATCATGGAGGAGGATATCGCTGAAGATTACCGGCTATCCTATGACCGTATGTACGACAAAGACCATCAGGCGCTCCTTGCCGATCCTACGCTGATCCCGATGAAGGAGACGGCTACCTGCTTTCTGCAACTTTTTCACCGTGATTTCCCTTGTTGTGACGATTATTTTCTGAGCATCGGCCTTACCGCGGAGGAACTTTCCCGGATTAGAGGTAAATACGGAGAAAAATAAACCTCAAATCACGCAAAATCAGGCATTCTTTAAAAGCTCTTGTCAAACCACGTGGAAAGTGATAAAATTGCTCTATAGTTTAATATGAAGTATGAAGGAAGCCAAAGGATCACGACATTATGATTTACGATAATCTTGAAGTTTTATACGATGAAAAAGCCATCGCTCAACGGGTGGAGGCCCTGGGCAAAGAAATCACCAAAGACTATGCGGGAAAAGACTTGTTGATCATCGGGATTTTGAAGGGATCCTTCATGTTTTTTTCCGATCTCCTGAAAAAAATTGATTTACCTCTGGAAATTGATTTTATGGCCGCCAAAAGTTATGGCGACAAAACCTATGCCGGCGAGGTTCGTATCATCAAAGACCTCGATAAACCCATTGAAGGCCGGCATATCCTGATCGTGGAAGATATTTTGGATACCGGGCAGACCCTGACGGCGCTTTATAAAATGCTGGAAGTCCGGGGCGCCGCTTCTTTGAAAACCTGCACTTTACTGGATAAACCGTCAAGACGCACCACCGGCTTTTGCGCTGATTATATAGGGTATGAAATTCCGGATTATTTCGCTGTCGGCTATGGCTTAGACTTTGCCGAAAAATATAGGAACCTGCCTTATGTGGCAGTCATCAAAGACCCCAATTGTTAAGCGGAAAGGTGCTAAGAAGCACCTTTTTCCTTTAAAGACAGAAAGAAAGGAAAAAACATGTTGAGAAAATGTCTTGATTGCATTGATCCCTATTGTCCGGGAAAACCCATCGACGAAGTTAAGCGCGAGCTGGGATTGGATGAAGTATATAAACTTGCTTCCAACGAGAACCCTTTGGGGCCGCCGGAATCCGCTGTGGAAGCCATGCGCACGGCGGCAGGGAAGGTATCCCTTTATCCCGACGCCAACGCCTATGATCTGCGGATGGCGCTAGCGAAGAAACATGGCGTCGCCCCGGGAGAGATCGTTTTTGGCGACGGTTCCAACGAATTATTGAAGTTGCTTTCCCTTATTTTTCTCAATCCCGGCGATGAAATTGTCATTCCCCAGCCCTCTTTTGGGGAATATGTGCGTACCGCTACCCTCTGCGGGGCCAAAGCCAAGGCCATCCCTTTGAATGAACATTACGCTGTAGATCTGCCTTCGATGGTTGCCGCCATTGGCTCAAAAACGAAGATAGTCTATATCTGTAATCCCAATAATCCCACCGGCACCGTGGTGGACAAAAAACTTTTAAAACAGATGATGCACCGCATGGGTGATTTGATCGTCGTTCTTGACGAGGCTTATTTTGAATTTGTGCAGGATGAAAACTCCCCGGATGGGATAGCTTTTTTCAAGGAGTTCCCCAATGTGGTGGCTTTGAGAACCTTTTCCAAGGCCTACGGTCTGGCGGGGCTTCGGGTTGGTTACGGCATCTGTCACGCCGATATTGCCTGCGCCTTGAACAAAGCCAGGGAGCCCTTTAACGTCAACAGCATGGCCCAGGTGGCCGCCCTTGCCGCGTTAAACGATCAGGAATATCTGAAGAAGAGCGTGAAATACAATACCATAGAACGGGAATTCCTCTATACGGAATTGAAAAAGCGCGGTTTTCAAGTGGTACCCAGCGAGGCCAACTTTCTCCTCGTCGACGTGGTACGGGACGCAGGAGAAGTCTTTTGCGGTTTGCTGAAAAAAGGCATCATTGTACGGAGCGCGGAGATTTTTGATTATCCCACCAAGATTCGGGTATCCGTGGGTCTGCACAAAGAAAATGAGGCCTTTTTGCAGGCGCTGCAAGAGTTTATGGATCTGTAAAAAGTTACAAGAGCATAGCAGTATAACAAGACATTTTCCTCCATTTACAACTACGACATTGTGAAGTACCAGTGCCCGTAAACCGATAAAATAGCCTGACTTGGGATTTACCGCGACATTAGACTGCTCGAGTATATCTTGTGATCCGCTAGATTGTAGCTAAATGGGGGCGAGGAGGGAAAAGCAGGAGCAAATCTCAACACATAGAGATATAGCAAGGGTGGAGACCGGTATTGGTTTCCACCCTTGTTTTCCCGTATTTGGTTTGTGCTTCTGAATTGCTTTTGCTGAAACCGTGGGTTTGTGATCCCTGTTTTTTGCCTTCACTATTTTTTATTCCGCCGTCAGGGGTTTGGAAATGTCCCAATGACCGGCAATGCTGTCTGCAACGTTGCCGTTGATGCGAATCTGTACGGAATTGACGGAATCGAACTGGCAGAGGGTGTTGACAATGCTTTCAATGACGTATTTTTCTTCGGTGCTGTTGAGTTCGGCGTTCTTGATCTCATCGCTGAAATCCACGGTGCAAAGGCCGCTCTCTTGAATGTTAATGCTCAAGACTTTCGTTCCCTCAGGGATGTAAGAGGCAAGAGAGGTGCTCACCGGGCCGGTCAGCAGTTCTTCCATGGTTGTTTTGGCGAGACCGGTCTGATTGACCACGCTCCTGGTTTCTACGGCGAGTTCATTTTCGTTTTCATTGACAAAGAAGAGCGATACTTCTTTGTAAGTAACATCGGCAGCGGTGGATTTTGTATTGTCCGGTGCCGGCGGCGCTTCTCCGTCTTTCCCATTGGCGATGGCGTTTGATTCGGTTTCTTCGTAAGCGGGCAGCGACGCAGTATCCGTTGTGTTTTCTTCCGCCGCGGATGTGAAGGCTTTATCGCGAACAGAGGCGAAAAACCCGCCGATCTCCGTCTGGAAGACAAAGGCCAGCAAGATAACGAATAATATGCCGGTGATGATGCCTTTCTTTTTCATGAGATTCCCCCCAACGTGTTTTTGTATAGTTTATGGGGTAGTCCTATGAGATATGACAAAAATGATGGCCGCTGTCCACAATTTATGATATACTGAGACCGTTAATAGGGAACCTGATTAAGGTGATAGCCATACCTGGAGGTAATGGATGAGTAAAATATTGGTATTAGCGGAAAAGCCTTCGGTAGGCCGGGAACTTGCCCGGGTGCTGGGGGCCGATAAAAAAGGAAACGGCTGCTATCGCGGGAGCCGGTATATTGTTACCTGGGCCTTGGGGCATCTCGTTACCTTGGCGCCGCCGGAGCATTACGGAAGTCAATGGAAACAGTGGTCTTTTGAAACCTTACCGATGCTGCCCCAGCCCATGGAACTGACTGTGATCCCGGAAACGGCAAAACAATACCGCGTGGTAAAAGAATTGCTCCACGATAAGGACGTCGCCTCGGTGATCATCGCCACCGATGCCGGGCGGGAAGGGGAATTGGTGGCCCGTTGGATTCTCCTGAAAAGCGGCGTAAAGAAGCCGATTCAGCGGCTGTGGATTTCCTCTCAAACCGACAAAGCCATCAAAGAGGGTTTTTCTCATTTGAAGAATGGCAAAGAGTATCAAAATCTTTTTTATTCCGCCGAGAGCCGTGCTGAAGCCGATTGGCTAGATCGGAAGAGCACACGTCTGAACTCCAGTCACGCCA
>CALFRX010000125.1 GCA_937919295.1 uncultured Peptococcaceae bacterium
GCATACTTCCCTACTTTAATTTCGGTCCCTTACGCCCGGGGCTACCATCGGCTACGCTTATGACGCGGCTTTTAATTTCTACTACCAGGATAATCTTGACCTTTTGAGGGAACTGGGCGCAAAGCTGATTCCCGTCAGCCCCTTAAAAGATAAAACCTTGCCCCAGTTGGACGGTTTGATCTTAGGCGGCGGTTATCCCGAACTGCACCTGGCGGAGCTTTCCGCCAATACCTCCTTTCAGGAGAGCCTAAAACAGCGTTTAGAAGATGGTATGCCCTGCTATGCCGAGTGCGGCGGTTTCATTTACCTGGGCCGCTCAATGACCGTGAACGGCGAAACTTACCCTCTTACCGGCTTTTTCCCCTTCGACTTCGCTATGACCGACCGGTTGCAGCGTTTCGGTTATATGCAGGCAACGGTCGCCCCCCATACGATTTTCAGCGGCGAGGAACCGGAAACCCTCCGGGGGCATGAGTTTCACTATACCAAACGCGTGGATACGACATTTTACGCTACGGTTTACGACGTATCGAAAAAACGGAAAGCTAAGATCCTGCGTTGGCAGGAAGGTTTTCAAAAGAACAACGTGCTGAGCGGCTATCCCCATTTTCATTTTTACAGCAATCCCGCCTGCGTCGCTTGTTTTTTGGAAAATGCTCGAAAAGAGCAAAAGAAAAGGAAGTAAAATGTTTTTTTCAGCCATTGGAATTGATCATCGTGCAGACGCGCAAAAAAGAGAAAAATATGCCTTCAGCGATACGCAGAAGCTGGAGTTCGCCGCCGTTTTGGCGGAAAAGGGGATCTTTGAAAATGTGATCCTCTCCACCTGCAACCGCAGCGAAGTCTGGGTTTTTGCCAAGGAAAACGATCATCTTACCGACGACCTAATGGCGTGTTACCGCTCTTTTTTCGACGGTGATGAAAGTATAATCTCCTGCTACGAGGGGAACGACGCTGTCCGCCACATCTTTCGGGTGACGGCGGGATTGGAATCGGCCATCATCGGCGAAGATGAAATTTACCGTCAGGTGAAAGAGAGCTTTGAGGACAGCCGACGCTTTGGCAATACCGGTAAAGTTTTTAACCGCCTGTTTCAATCGGCGGCGCGCTGCGCCAAAGAGATCAAAAGTCATTTGAAAGTTTCAGAGATCCCCATTTCCCCCGGTTATATCGGACTAAAATTTTTGAAGCAAGAAGCGGGCTCCTTTACGGATAAAACCATGCTGATCATGGGCTTCGGCGAGATCGGCCAGAAGTTTTACCGCTATGCCCAAGAATACGGTATGCAGCGAATCATTGTTTGCAGCCGCTCCGCGGAACGAGTTAGGGAAGTCCTAAGCGGTACCGAAAACGCCCAATACCGTCCCTTTGCCTGCTGGAAGGATTTGCTTCCCGAGGCGGATATCGTGGTTACGGCAACTCGCTGCCCTCACTACATCATCAAAAAAGAGCTGCTGTTAACGAGGGAAAAGCCCCTCTATCTTCTCGATATGTCCATTCCCAGAAATATCGAAGGCAGCGTTGGCGAACTGCCTCTGCATCACCTTTATAACGTGGATGCCCTGACCCTTACCGCCAACGAAAACATGAAGGCCCGAAAGGCATTGTGCAAAACTGGGGAAACGATCATCGACCGCTATATGGAGGAATTTTTCGACTGGCTCAGCCGCCTGAAAGAAGACGAGGTCATCGAATCCCTTCATCAGTCCGTTGACCGGGTCATGGAGAACCACCTCGGTTATCTTTTTGGCAAGATCGACGTCAACGAAAAAGAAAAGAGCATCATCAGCCGAACGATGCAGGCAGCCATGAAAAAAGCGCTGATGAATCCCATTGTTTCTTTGAAATCCATGGAAGACAAAGAAAAACGGCAGGCTTATTCCAAGGTCATGGAAGAACTGTTCGATTTGAAACGGAAGGTGTAGTATGTTTTATCCTTTATGCATCGAAATGAAGAACAAGGCGGTGCTGATCATCGGCGGCGGCCAAATCGGCTTACACAAAGCTGAGATTTTGGCAAATGCCGGGGCAAAGCTTACGCTGATTGCCCCCGATCGCTTAAACGCTTGGGACGCGCTGCCCGTGATATGGCAGCGGGAACGCTATGGCGGCCAGCCTTTGGACGGCTATTTTTTGGTGATTTGCGCTACCGAAGATCTCGCACTCAACGCTGCCGTTGCCACGGAATGTGAAAAACGCAAAATTCTCTGCGACAATACTTCCGCGGGTCAAAGCGGTGATCTGATTTTTCCTGCTGTGGTGCAAAAAGGCGGTTATACCGCAGCTGTGACCAGTAACGGGCAAACGCCGTTTTTGACCAAAAAAATCAAAGACGAGATCGAAAAGGTTTTATCCCCCTACGACGAAGAAACCGTGGCTTTGCTGACAAAGACACGCTTTTATATCATAGAACACTTCCCGGCGGAGAAAAAGGCGCTCCTATGTAAGCTGGCGCTGGCGCCGTTAAGCATCATCAGAGAGAAAGGAAATCCCGATGAAATTAGTGATTGGCTCCAGAGGGAGCAAACTGGCGCTGGTACAGACTAACCTGATCGCCGACGCCATCAAAAAAGCGAATCCCCAGGTGGAAATGGAAATCAAGATCATCAAAACGAAAGGTGATATCATTCTCGATCAGCCCTTAAATGTAATCGGCGATAAAGGCCTCTTTGTCAAAGAGATTGAAGAGGCGCTGCTTTGTCATGAGATCGACTTGGCCGTACACAGTTTGAAAGATATGCCCGCCCAACTTCCCGCAGGTCTTATCATGGCGGTGACGCCAAAGCGGGAAGACCCCCGAGACGTATTGGTGACCTTCCACGGCGAAAAAAGTTTAAAGGAACTGCCCCCCAACGCCAAAATCGCCACCGGCAGTTTGCGCCGGGGTATCCAGATCAAACGGCTTTTAGACAAGGCGGAGATCAAGGAAATTCGCGGCAACGTGGAAACCCGCATCAATAAGAGCAGAAATAACGGATATGACGGCGTTATTTTGGCCGCCGCAGGTCTTAACCGCCTAAGTCTTTCTTATGACGGCGTGGTTTTGAGCACCGAAGAGATGCTGCCCGCCCCCGCCCAGGGCATTTTGGGTTTGGAAACGAGATGCGGCGATGAAGCGGTGATTGGCTTATTAAAACCGCTGCACCATGAGGAAAGCCACCGTCAGGCTTTGGCGGAAAGAGCCTTCTTGCGTTACATAGAGGGCGGCTGTCACGCGCCTATGGGCGTTTGCTGCAAAATCGACGGCAATACCTTTACGCTGCGGGGTTTTTTCCAGACGGAAACGGATTATTTGGAAGAAACCGTTTACGGCGAGGTCGGAACGGAAGCGGTCAAAGGCAAAGAGCTGGCCTTGGTTTTAAGGGGGAGAATGTAATATGAAAAACGGAAAAGTATATTTGGTTGGCGCGGGTCCCGGCGATTATGGGTTGATCACTGTAAAAGGCCTAAAAACCATTGAAATTGCCGATGTTCTCGTCTATGATCGTTTGATCAACGGCCAGTTAATTGACCAGGCGCCCGCTGCTTGCGAAAAGATTTACGTAGGCAAACAGGCGGCCAACCATGCCTTGCCCCAGGATCAGATCAACGAATTGCTCTATCAAAAAGCTGCCGCGGGGAAAACCGTGGTTCGCCTGAAAGGCGGCGATCCCTATGTCTTCGGCCGCGGCGGTGAAGAGGGAATTTACCTCGCGGAGCGCGGTATTGAAGTGGAAACTGTGCCGGGGATCACTTCTTCCATCGCCGGCCCCTGTTACGCCGGGATCCCCGTGACTCACCGGGATTGGGCATCTTCCTTTCATGTGTTTACCGGTAATTTCAAGGATGAAATCAGAGGCTTGGATTTTAAAAATTTGGCGGCGCTGGAAGGAACGCTGATCTTTTTGATGGGCTTTGCTAACCTCGACTACATCACCGAAGGCTTGCTGGCCGCAGGGAAAGATCGACATACGCCGGTAGCGGTGGTTTCCAACGCCACCACGGCAAAGCAGAAAACAGCCGTGGGCGAACTGCACGATATCCGTGAAAAGGTTCAGGCTGAAAACCTCGTTTCTCCCGCCATCACCATCATTGGCGATGTGGTGAAATGCCGGGAAGATTTGAACTTTTTCGAGCAAAACAGGAAGGACGGCGTGCTGATTTTAAGAGACGCCCGGCAGAGCGCTTTGTTTGCTAAGAAACTGCTGGCCAACGATTTTATGCCGGTGGTCTGTCCGGTGATTCAAATTGAGTCGCTGGGACTTACCGCTGCCTTGGCCGCGGCCTTTCAAAAGATTTCCTCCTATGATTGGATCGTGTTCACGTCCCCCAACGGAGTGAAGGCCTTCTTCACCTTATACCTCGGCGAAAAGGGTGATTTGCGTCGTCTGTCTCAAGCAAAATTCGCGGTGATCGGCAAAGGTACGGCGGAGGTATTGGCCGAATACGGCTTTATCGCCGACTTTGTTCCTTCAAAACAGGTCAGCTTCGCTTTGGCCGATGGACTTTTGCCTCTGCTGAAGGAAGGAGAAAACATACTCCTGCCCCGCTCCGCCATAGCCGATAACGATCTCAAAGAAAAGTTGGAAACAAAGGGTTTTGTCGATGATATCAAGATTTACGATACGTTGATTTGCACGGAAAAAGAAGAAGAATTGAAAACACTGCTGCAAACAGGGGAAGTCAAATATGTTCCCTTTACCAGCGCCTCGACAGTGGACGGTTTCATGAAAGCCTGCGATGGCGATCTCAGCTGCTTAAAGCAGGTGAAAACGGTGGCCATCGGCCCCATCACCGCCAAACGTATGCGGGAGCTGGGTATTACCCCCGATTTGGAAGCCGCAGACCACAGTCTTGACGGTATTGTCGCGGTGTTACAAGGAGATTGAGTATATGGAACGTCCAAGAAGATTAAGAACCAGCGAAAAAATCCGTTCCCTGGTCAGAGAAACCCACTTGGAACGGGAAGAATTGATGTATCCCCTTTTTGTTAGGGCAGGGCAGGGCATCAAAGAAGAGATCGAGTCCATGCCCGATCAGTACCGCTATTCTGTCGACAAGCTGAAAGAAGCCGTGGCGGAAGTGGAAGACGCCGGAATCAATCATATCATTCTCTTCGGCATTCCTGACCTCAAAGACCGCGACGCCAAGGGCAGCGCCGCCTTTGCCAAAGACGGCATCATTCAGCAAGCCATTGCCGAAATCAAGGGTTTCAGCGATATCTATATCACCACCGACGTCTGTCTTTGCGAATATACCAGCCACGGCCATTGCGGACTCTTGGCCAAAGACGGCTATGTGGATAACGACAGCAGTCTAAGAGTTCTGGCGGAAACGGCCTTGAGTCATGCCGCCGCCGGCGCCGATATGGTGGCCCCCTCCGATATGATGGACGGCAGAGTCGGCGCCATTCGCAATATTTTAGATGAAAAAGGATTCGTTAATGTTCCCGTTATGTCTTACGCGGCGAAATACGCTTCCAACTATTACGGTCCCTTTCGGGAAGCTGCTTGCAGCGCCCCCGGTCACGGTGACCGCAAAGGCTATCAGATGGATTATCACAATGCCAGGGAAGCCAAAACCGAGGTTATGCTCGACCTTCACGAAGGCGCCGATATCATCATGGTGAAACCGGCCTTGGCCTATCTCGACATTCTTGCCAATCTGCGGCCCAAAATCAGCAAGCCTATGCGGTGAATATGCCATGCTAAAAAATGCGGTGGAACATCATCTTGTGGCCCCGGAGATTGTCTATGAGAGTCATATTGCCATGAAGCGGGCCGGCGCCGATATCATTCTGACCTATTTCGCCAAAGAGTTGGGCCACTTGCTAAAGGAGATGGTATGATGTTTAAAGATAATGATAAAGAGGCGATTTTAGCCTTGAGTAAAAAGATCATGGTCGGCGGTGTTAACAGTCCTGTGCGGGCCTTTCGCTCTGTTGATGCGACGCCGGTGATCGTCAAAAAAGCAAAGGGCGCTTATTTGGAAGACATCAGCGGCGCGCGCTATATCGACTACGTTTGCTCTTATGGCCCCCTGATCTTCGGCCACGCCCCGGCTTTTGTTGAGGAAGCGGTGACCGCGGCGCTGAAAAACGGCACCACATACGGTTTTACCACCCCTGCCGAAGTGGAATTGGCCGAGATCATTACCTCCGCTTACAAAGGCTGCGACATGGTGCGCATGGTCAACTCCGGCACTGAAGCGACGATGAGTGCCATCCGCCTGGCCCGTGGTTTTACCGGCAGAAATAAAATTCTGAAATTCGAAGGCTGTTATCACGGCCACTGCGACAGCCTCTTGGTGAAAAGTGGCAGCGGCCTTTTGACCCAGGGGGTTCCCACTTCCTTGGGACTGTTCCCCGGGGTTATCTCGGAAACCTTGGTCTGCCCCTATAATGACGCTGATGCCCTGGAAGAGCTGATCAAGCAGTATCCCGAAGAGATCGCCTGCGTGATTTTAGAGCCCATTGCCGGTAATATGGGCGTATTGCCCCCTGATGACGGTTATTTGCAACGGGTGCGGCAGATCACGGAAAAATATGGGATTTTGCTGATTTTTGACGAAGTCATCACCGGTTTCCGTGTCGGCTACCATTCCGCGGCGGGAGATTTTGATATCGTCCCTGACCTGGTTTGCTTCGGTAAGATCATCGGCGGCGGCCTGCCCGTTGGCGCTTACGGCGGCAGAAAAGAGATCATGGCCATGGTCGCTCCTTTGGGCCCTGTTTATCAGGGCGGTACGCTTTCCGGCAATCCCCTGGCCATGAGCGCCGGGATCGCCGCTTTGAGCCATTTGCGGGATCATCCTGAAACTTACGCTACTTTGAACCAAAACGCCGCTTATCTTGAAGAAAACATCAACGCGGCAATTAAAAAATACCGTGTTCCGGCAGTGACCTCCCGCTACAAGGGTATGTTCTGTCTGTTCTTTACGGCAGAGAAAGTGAAGTCCTACGACGATGTGCTGCAATGCGACACCTCGCTCTATCAAGCGTTCTTTACAGGGATGCTGAAAGAGGGCGTGCTTTTGGCGCCGTCACAGTATGAAGGTTGGTTCCCCTCGACGGCACACACTGCGGAAATCCTTGCGGAAACCGTCGCCGCGGTGAACCGTGTTTTTGCCCAGTTGAGCACAGGGAATAAAGGAGATAGGGTAAAAGATGAAAGGTAAATTTTATGGCGTCGGCGTCGGTCCCGGCGACCCCGAATTATTGACATTAAAAGGAAAGCGTGTTTTAAGTGAAGTGGATTACATCGTAACCCCCAAAACAAAAGGGGACGGCGACAGCACCGCTTTGCGGATCGTCGCTCCTTATATCAAGGGCAAAACCGTGATAGAGCAGGTGTTGCCTATGACAAAAGACAGGGATATGCTGGCCAAAGCCTGGGCGGACGGCGCCACGGAAATTGCCGAATATTTGGAACGTGGTAAAAACGTGGCCTTTATCACCCTCGGCGACCCATCATTGTTCAGTACGTTTATGTATGTTTTCCGTCCTATCCGGGATAAAGGTTATCTTTGGGAGATTGTTCCCGGCATCAGCGCCCCCGCGGCCGCCGCGGCCGCTTTAGGTTGCGGCCTCGCCGATGGTGACGAAAGCCTGGCCATCTTGGCGGCCACCACGGACATCAACAAGGTCGAGGAAACCGTTGTTTCCCACGACAACACCGTGTTGATGAAAGGCGCCGGCAAGTGGCGGGATATTGCCGCTGTGCTGCAAAAGCACGGCCTGACAAAGCATACCGTCGCCGCGGAAAAATGCACCATGAAGGATGAAAGAATCTTTGAACAGATCGAGGAAATGCCGGAAGACCTCAGCTATTTCCTTACCGCCATTGTCAGAAAGGGGAAGCGTTAAATGAAGATGATTCAAATTGTAGGGGCGGGCCCCGGTGATCCAGAGCTGATCACCGTCAAAGGGATGAACGCCTTAAAAGAAGCGGATATTGTGATCTACGCGGGTTCCCTGGTGAATCCAAAATTGCTTGAATACTGCAAAAAGGACTGCACCGTTTACGACAGTGCCGGCATGAACTTAGATGAAGTGATCGCCGTGATGAAAGCAGAATATGCCAAGGACAAAAGGATTGTGCGGCTCCACACCGGCGATCCCTCGATTTACGGCGCCATTCGGGAACAGATGGATCTTTTGGCAGGTTTGGATATTCCCTTTACCGTGATTCCCGGCGTCAGTTCCTTCTGCGCCGCTGCCGCGGCGTTAAAAAAAGAATATGTTTTGCCGGAAGTCTCTCAGACGGTGATCCTCACCCGCATGGAGGGAAGAACGCCTGTGCCAAAAAAGGAAGATATCCGCAATCTGGCCAAAATCAACGCCACGATGATTATCTTTTTGAGCGTTCACCTCATTGAGGAATTGGTGGAACGTTTGAAAGCGGGCTATCCCGAGGATACGCCCTGCGCCGTGGTGTATAAAGCCTCATGGCCCGAAGAAAAACAGGTTGTCGGCACCTTGGCGGATATCGCCGGGAAAGTCCGTGAAGAGGGGATCGGCAAAACCGCCCTCATTACCGTGGGCCGTTTTCTCGGCGACGAATACGCCCTTTCGAAACTTTACGATAAGTCCTTTTCCCACGGTTACAGGGAGGCAAAGGACTGACCAGTCCTCCTCCTTAACCGGGGATGTAAAATACAAAAGTACCCTATCATAAAAAGGGGCTTAGATAAAATGGCTTTCATGATGAAAAGTTATTTTATTTAAGCCCTTTTTGATTGGGAAGAAGGGAAAAGTTTTTCTTGACAAGAGGCATATCATTGTCTATACTGTTCATAGTGTATATATACAGATAGCCGGAGGTGGAACTTTGCATATCGTCATCAGCAATGCCGTCAATCAGCCCATCTATGGGCAGATTTATAGGCAGATCAAAAACAGTATCCTATCGGGGGAACTCAAGGCCGGGGATATGCTGCCTTCCATCCGCTCCCTGGCCAAGGATTTGCGGATCAGCGTCATTACCACCAAACGTGCCTATGATGAGCTGGAAAAAGACGGTTATATTGACGTCGTGGCGGCCAAAGGCTGTTACGTGGCGGAAAAGAATCTGGCCTGGATCCGCGAAACCCATCTTAAACAGCTGGAAGATCATCTGCGAAACGTTAGGGAGCTGGCGGTTTCCTGCGGCTTGACGGAAACAGAGATCATCGAAATGTACCGTCTGCTGCAAAAAAGCGAATAACGGTCCCGTAAGGAGTGACAAAAGTATGGATGCCATTGAAATCAAAGATTTAACCAAACATTTTAAGGGGTTTACCCTTGATCATATCAGTTTCGCCCTGCCCCGTGGCTGTATCATGGGCTTGGTGGGGGAAAACGGCGCCGGCAAGAGCACCACGCTGAATTTGATCATGAACGCGATCTCCCGGGACGGTGGCAGCATTAAGGTGCTGGGTGTCGATAACGAAAGCAGAGAATTCAACGCCGCAAAGGAAAAGATCGGTATTGTTTTGGATGAAGCCTATTTCCCGGAAGTGCTGACGCCAAAAAACGTTAACAATATCATGAAGTATACGTATCAAAATTGGCAGGAAAGCGAATTTTTCTCCTTGATCGACCGCTTCAGACTGCCACAAAACAAGTCTTTTCGCGATTTCTCCCGGGGCATGAAAATGAAGCTGGCCATTGCTGTGGCCCTGGCTCATCAGCCGGAGCTTTTAATTCTTGACGAGGCCACCAGCGGTCTTGACCCCATGGTTCGTGATGAGATCCTCGATCTTTTCAACGATTTCACCAGGGACGAAAATCATTCCGTGCTGCTTTCTTCTCATATTGTCAGCGATTTGGAGAAGATTTGTGATTATATTGTCTTTCTCCATCAGGGGAAGCTGATGTTCTGTGAAGAAAAAGATCGCCTGCTGGAGGAATACGCCCTATGGAAGCTTACAAAAGAGCAGTTTGAAGATATTCCCAAAGAAGCGATTAGGGGTGTGAAAAGGAATCCTTTCGGTGTGGAAGTCCTGGTGAAAAAAGATGCCGTCGCCGATGTTTTCCCAGCGGAACATCTGTCATTGGAAGATCTCATCCTATTTTTGGCCAAAGGAGCGTGAAAAATGAGAGGTTTGCTTTTAAAAGACATCTATACCCTGGTCAAACAACTGAGACTATTCCTGCTGGTCATTGTCATTTTCGCCTGTCTGCCCAGGCTTTATTCCCTTTCCGCCTTCGCCATTGTTTACGCGTCCATGCTGCCGATTACCGCCGTTGCTTACGACGAGCGCTCTAAATGGAACCGCTTGGCGACGATGATGCCCTATTCCGTGAAAAGCCTTGTTTTCAGTAAATACCTCCTCGGTTATCTGATGATCGGCGCCGCGGCGCTGATTTCCATCGCTGCCCAGCTCGTACTTACCGCTGTCACCGGCAGCGCCTATGACATAGCAGAAGTGCAGGAGTTGATTTGCGTCATCTGTATCGCCATCTTTCTGTTATCAGTCAATCTGCCGCTGATGTTCCGTTTCGGCGTGGAAAAGGGCCGTCTGACTTTTATCATCCTCACCGTGGTTACGGTAATGCTGTTGTTTTCCGTGAAAGATACGGTTTTGGTGTGGCTTGCGGGAGCTGATTTTGGTGCCTCTGTGGCCTTTGCCGCCTTGGTGGCCTTCGCGGCTTTAAGCAATCTTGCGTCTTTTTATCTTTCCCTGAAATTTCACAAAGGGAAGTTTGCCTGAAGCTGGGTAAATGAAAAACAAAATAGAGTCTGCGCAATTTGCGCAGACTCTTAGGCCGTCGACAAAGTCTGATGCGCGGCGAACCCCTTGCCCCGCGACTGTTTGCGTACATCCGGGTACGCGGCGCAGCCGCAGGCCAATGCGTTCACCGTGCCTAAGCCTTTCTCGACAGCCTATCATCCTGTAGTCCAAAATCCGCTACCGCGGCTTTTGTCTACAGTCTGAGAGTCTGCGCAATTTGTGCAGACTCTGTTTTTTATGAGAACCAAAACGGTTTTATTCGGGAACGATGAAGTTGATGGCTTTGGGCAGGATTTCAATGGTAATCTCTTTGACTTCAATGATCTCGCCGTCAATGCAGAAGCGCGACAGGTCTTCCATTTGTAAATGAACCTTTTTGCCCTGATGATAGACGATATAAGGGGCGTAACTTGGATCGTCGAGATGGGTTCCCGCTTTGTAGCCCTTGATCAGAGCGGCAATGCGCAGCCGGGTGAGGGGACGTACCGCGGTGATTTCCAGCAGACCGTCGTCGGCTTTGGCTTTGGGTGCGGCAAAATAACCACCGCCGTAGGCGCAGCCGTTACCCAGGGATACCAACATGAAGCGATCCTTAAGCTTGATTTGATCGTCAATGGTAAGGGTCATATCGATGCCTATTTTATGGGTGAGCCGATTGATCAGGGAAACCGAATAAGCGAAACTGCCGGGCATATAGCGGCTGAAACGGTGCACGTCTGACGCGGTTTCCGCGTCGATACCGATATTGCACATGTTGATGCCATCGATATAGTCGGTGTGGATCGCGTCAATGGGAATGGATTTGCCGCGGATCTGTTTTTCCAGATTGAGAAAAGGCTCTTTGCTGGGAAAAAGGCGAATAAAATCATCGCCGGTACCGCAGGGTATGACCCCGATCTCTCCCCGGCCTTTTCGGTTTAAAACGCCATTGACCACTTCGTTTAAGGTGCCGTCACCGCCGATGGCGTAAAAGCGGGCGTCTTCATTGGGGCGAAAATGCTCCGTAATTTCTCTGGCGTTGCCGATATCGGTGGTGACGTGAACCATATAGTCAAGGTTCTCCTTTTCGGCCATTGCCTCGATTTTTTCTTTTAAACCAAATTGAAATTTGCCATTGCCGGCAAGGGGATTCAGTAGAAAAACATGGTACATGTTCCGGTATGATCTCCTTAAAGTAGTAAGAAACCGAAAATGCCGCCGATCAACAGCAGAATAAGCGGATTCAGTTTAAAACGAAAGGCCGAAAACAACAGCCCCGCCAAAAGTAGCCAGCCCATGGACGCTGTTAAAACAGTGTCGAAATGAAAAAGGGCGTTTTCAAAGAGCTTCCCTGTCGCGGCTAAAATCAGCGCCAAAGCGCAGGGAATCAGTCCGTATAAAAGCTTTGCCATGAATTTATGCTCCGTGGGTTTGGGGATAAAATGACAAAGCAGCAAACTGAGGGTTGCGGGAATGGCGACCACAGCCAAGGAGGCGAGGATACCGCCGCCAATACCGCCGGTAAGATAGCCGGCGAAGGTCGCCATATTGATGCCTACAGGGCCCGGCGTTACCTCGGAAATGGCGATCAAATTGGTCAGCTCGCCAAGGCTGAACCAATCGTAATTTTCGGCCATTTCGTAAAGATAGGGTAGGGTGGCGTAGCCGCCACCGACGGCAAAAAGACCTGTTTTTAAAAATTCCAATATCAGCAGGAGCAAATCAGGCATGTTTGCTCCTTCCTGTCAGTAAAAGCCCGGCGATACAGCCAAATAGCGTGAAGAAAACGGGGTTTATACCGGTGATCAAATAAGCGGCCAGCACAAAAAGAAAAAGGACAAAGGTTACCTTATCCGTGATGCTCGCTTTTGCCATTTTCCATAAAGCTTGGGCAATGATGGCCAAAACAGCGATGTTTAATCCGTGAAAGATACTTTGTACCCAGGGTAATTCGGTAAAGCGGTCAAAAAAGGCGGCGATGACGGTAATGATTAGGATTGAGGGGAACATGATACCCGCCGCGGCAACAAGGGCTCCTTTTGTTTTGCGCAGCTGATAGCCTAAAAAAATCGCCATATTGACCGCAAGAATCCCCGGTATTGACTGGGCCAGGGCAAAGAGTTTGTAAACCTCTTCCTCACGGATGACACCACGCTTATGAACGAACTCATTTTCAATCAACGGCAGCATGACGTAGCCGCCGCCGAAAGCCATGAAGCCAATTTTTACATAGGTGAGAAAAAGACTCAGTATGGACATGCGGATCCCTTATCTTTTGCCGATCGCTTTTCCCGTGCCGTATTTTAGCAATGTAATACCGCATTCGCAGCATTGATCGTTTTTCATATTGTTGACGACACCGCAGTTCACGCAGATGCAGCGGTCGTCCTTGGATTTATCGAATTTTTCCGGATAGAGAAAACCCTTATGGTGGCGAATCACGTCGCCCACAGCGTAGTAAGATGCCGAACCGGCGCCGTAGGGCAGGTTAAGCCATTGAGTATTGCCGTTATCCCTTTTGAGATTCAATTTACAAAAGACAAGGGTCTTCTTTTTATGCTGTTGCTTTTCCACATCTTTATCGATGATTTCCGCATCAAAGGTGCGGTCAAATTTGGAATTCCTGATTTGCAGGGTGGCAAAGAAACTGAAAAAAGCGGCAATGATGATGCCTGCGAGGATTCCTGTCAGCAAAGATTGTTCTGTCATATAGTAGAGGAGGGGAATACCCAACAGGGCAATGGCCGCGACAGCGTAGCCGACAAAGACAAAACGGTTTTGTTGTTTCTGACGCGCGCCGTGAGACTGGATCTTTTTGATATTGGGGGAGTAGCCGATGAGCTCTTCTCTATGATATGATATGCCTTCCTGAAAATGGAAGTTGCATGTCGGACAGGTTTTGACGCTATCATCTACTTCATTGTTACATCTTGGACAGAACATATTCTTTCATACCCTCCGGCAAATTTCGCGATTTATTAGTATTATAAGCGATTTCAGGGAAGGATTCAACCGAAAGTTGCCGTCTCTTTCGCAATATATTCTTCAATGAAATAGATTGTTTGACTTTTGTACATCATTATTTCATAATTATATCTTAACATAACCAAAAAAAAAGGATATAATCTGTTTATCAAATGAAAATGAACAGGATCTCAAGGAGGTTTACGATATGGATGAAGAAAGAAGGGTGACTTCCGGTCAGGCAGGCGAGGGCGAAGAGGGCGCCGCGTCCAGCCCGGTCAAGACGGAGCGCAACGGGGAAGTATCGGTAACCGCTAACGCAAAAACAGCGCCGCAGGAAAACCCGGCGCCGGTTTATGAGGCCTTTTCTCTCTATGGCTCTGAAGATGAAAAACAGTGGACACCGCCGATGGCAGATGATGTTTCTAACGTAAAAACAAAGCGAAAGAAACCCCCGTTTCCCTGGAAAAACTTCTGGAAAACAGCGGCCATCGCCGTTTTTGGCCTGATGATCGTTTTTTCTACGGCGACCAGCGCCTATCTACTGAAGGATCACCTTTCCGCGGAAAATACCGTCGCTCAGATTAAAGAGACGAATTCCTCCGCCGAAGAGAATAATGTAACCCAAATCAGCAGCGGCGGGCAGGAATTATCTGTTACTGAAATCAACGCGAAGGTGGCATCTTCGGTGGTGCTGATTACCGGCACCAATATGTACGGTTCGGGGCAGGGCACCGGTATGATCATCAGCGCCGATGGCTATATCCTGACCAACGCCCATGTGGTGGAAGATTTCAGCGAGCTGACCGTGACCTTAAACGATGGAAACGAAACGGAACATGAGGCGACCATGGTGGGATATGACGATACGACAGATATTGCCGTAATCAAAATTGACGCGAAGGATCTAGCCCCTGTGACTTTCGGCACTTCCGCCGACCTGGAAGTCGGTGAATCTGTCGTCGTCATCGGGAATCCCCTCGGCGGAGAATTTTCCGGATCCGTGACCACGGGGATCGTTTCCGCCCTTAACCGTAAAGTGGAATTTGACGACGGCCAGGTGTATACCTATATCCAAACGGACGCCGCCATCAATTCCGGTAATTCCGGCGGCCCCCTCGTTAATATGAGCGGTCAGGTCATTGGCATCAACTCCGCGAAAATCGATTCCTCCATTGCCGAAGGCATGGGCTTTGCCATTCCCATTGACAGCGCTGTTCCCGTCATCAATGATCTCATCGAGAACGGTTATGTGACGAACCGTCCTTACATCGGCATCAGCGGCGAAACCATTGATGAACAGTATAGCCAATACTATAATTTACCCGAGGGCGTGCATGTGGTGTCGATCGCCTCGGGAAGCCCCGCCGCCGGCAGTGATTTGCAGGTGGACGATATCATTACCGCCATCAACGATACGGCGGTAACCTCCATCGGCGAGTTGAACAATATCAAAAATCAGTATTCCCCCGGTGATACCGTGAGCTTGACGGTTTACCGCTATTCTACTAAGAAAACACTGACAATAGAGATCACTTTGAGCGAAATGACCTCGGATATGCAGTAAAAAGAAAGATCTGTTTTGAGAAACCCCGGCATGTTCCGGGGTTTCATTGTTCAGTGTATCGGTAACCGCCTATAGCGGCGTTTTAGCTGATGTTTAACGGTTTCTCAACTTAGAGTAAGCCTGCCAAAAAGTTCGGCACCCGCCGGACTTTTTAGACTGTAAAAAAGGGGACTTGCGCTTTTTTTCGTAATGTAGTATGGTAAAGAAAGTCTATCCCTATGGGAAACGGGAGGTTAATATGGACGATTCGTCGAAATCTCGGGATGCGATTTTGGAATTCATCAATGATTATCCTGTCTGCGAATATTTCTTTCTGAAAACAAGTGAATTGACTTTAACCCCGGCAGTAAAACTTCTTGCCCAGCAGGACGCCGCGGCTTACGGTGAGCGCAGAAACATACCAACCGCGCCGGACTCCTTTGAAGAATGCAAGGCGATCATGGAGCAATACAGCGACGCCTTTCTTTTCGATGCTGTCTACGAAGTGGACGACGCTTATGATATAGATCGCTGCAAAGAGGTCAGAAAAGAACATGCCGCCCTCATTCACGCCGTAAGCGACGAATTTCGGCAGCGGTTTGGCAAGATATTGACGCTTTCCATCAGTTGCGATCTGTGTGAAGATTGTCCCTGTCCCCAAAAACCCTGCCGCTATCCGGAAAAACAGGCGCCGACCATGGACAGTTATGGGGTACAGATCATGAAAACTCTCGCGGATCGTGATATCATGTATGATTACGGCATTCATATGGCAATCTATTTTACGTTGATACTATGGAACGGGGAGGCGTAATCTTTTGCATTATACAACGGAAATCAGAGAAGCAAGCATCAATGTTGACGATTTCATTAGCGATTTCGTCGATGTAGAGAAGTTTTTGGGATTTTGCAGACAATGTGAGAATTATAATGTGCGCTGGTCTTGTCCGCCTTATGATTTTGATCCCGTAACCTTTTGGCGGGAATACCACACATTGAAAATCATCGGCGTGAAAATCAGCTTTGACGAAGAAACCGCCGGGAAAAAAGTGAACCACGAAGACTGCGTGGCTCTTTACACCGACGTGTTAAAAAAGGAGAGTCTAAAGCTTTACCGCGCCTTGAAGAAGCAAGAAAAGGCGACAAAGGACAGTTGCCTGTTGAACCCCGGCTGCTGCCATCTTTGCGGCGATACCATTTGCGACAGAAGCAAGGGCGCCTGCCGCAAGCCTACGGGGCGCCGTTATTCCTTTGAATCTCTCGGTTGCGACGTCGGTAAAATCGCCAAAGAACTGCTCGGTTTTGACCTGCAATGGATCGAAAACGGTAAATTGCCGCCGTATCTTTGTCAGATTGGCGGTGTCCTTTACAAGTAAAGTTTAAGTCCCAATGTCTTAAGGACATTGGGACTTTTGCTATGCTTTGAGGAGGGGGAAGGCGGTGATTTCAAAATACTCCTCCACCACTTCGGGAGGGGCGGACAGCTCCGTTTTGAACCACCAGCGGACGACTTCCCCGAAGCTGGCGGTCAGATGATCTACAAACAGATCTTGCGGCAGTTGTAAGGCGTTTTGATTTGCCATGGGCAGCAGCTGTTCCGTGACCAGTTTCGTAAAGGGACGGCGAAAATATTGCCAGAAAAGATCACTGCTTTCACAGGCGAAGATTTTACGCAGACGGGCTGCGTCATCCAGCAGGTGATAGAGTATATGGGTGAGCATGATTTTGGCGCTTCTTTGGGAAACGGAAAAATCATGGCTGGCTTCGGCGGCCAGATCCGTGGCGAAAACGTGGTCGAAAAGATCGACGCACATTGCCTTTAAAAGGTCGTCTTTTGTTTCGAAATGGGCGTAGAAGGTGCTGCGCCCAATGTTTGCTTCTTCGATCAGGTCGCGGATCGTGATTTTATCGTAGCTCTTGCGGGAGAGCATTATCGTAAAGGCGTCGAAAATCGCCTTTCTTGTTTTTTGAATTCTTCTATCCATCTATCTATCCATCTTACCATCCTATACGATTCTTTATGGACCTTTTTACAGTTTTGTCCCGTAGCGGACATTTCTGTTTCCTTGATTCTTGTTTTCTGCCTTTTGTTATCCTATGATAGATATAGAACAAAGTGTCCGTTATTGTACTTATGATACACCGACAAGGCGGATTTGGCAAGGAAAAGGATGGAGCATGACATTTTATCAGAAAGCCATTGGTTGCGCACTTGGGGCCGCTGCGCTGTACGCCCTCAACGCGCCCCTTGGCAAGTTGCTATTGCAGGATGTTCCCGCTGTGATTTTGGCGGGCTTATTCTACCTTGGTGCCGGGGTTGGTATTTTTTTGTTCTCTTTTGTCCTCCGCTTTTGCGGCTGTACCGAAGGTGAGGAACCGTTGGTCAGGGGCGATCTGCCTTATGTTTTAGCTATGATCGCCCTGGATATTGCCGCGCCCATTGCTCTGCTTTGGGGGCTTTCTCTGACCACGGCGGAAAACGCGGCGTTACTCAATAATTTTGAAATCGTAGCCACTGCTCTTTTTGCCTGTTTTCTCTTCGGCGAAAAGATTTCAAAACGGCTCAGCCTCGCCATCTTGTTCATTACCCTCTCCGGTATGCTGCTCTCCCTTGAAAACCATGGCGGTTTTTCTTTCTCCACAGGTTCCCTGCTCATCCTTTTGGCCGCTTGTTTTTGGGGCTTGGAAAACAACTGCACCCGTAGGCTATCGGTGAAAAACCCGTTGCAGATCGTGACGGTGAAAGGGCTTTGCAGCGGAACGGGCTCTTTGCTCATCGGTTTTTATCTTGGCCAGACGCTGCCTTCCTTTGCTTTTGTTATTCTATCCTTGGCGGCGGGCTTTTTCGTTTACGGACTTAGCATCTATTTTTACGTGTGCGCCCAACGCCATCTCGGCGCTGCGCGAACCAGTGTGTACTATGCGATTTCTCCCTTTATCGGGGCATTTTTGGCTTTGCTTGTGTTTCAAGAGACGCCGCCGCCTTTGTTTCTGCCCGCCGCTACGATTATGGCGGTGGGAACGTATTTCGCTGTGAGTGATCGGCCACAGATATAAAATATGAAAAGCGGAGCTTTTCGCTCCGCTTTTAGGCTATCGATAAAGTTTAGGCGCAGTGTACGCCGGGAACATCACCGTTGGGCCGTGTTTTGTGGAATACGGTTGCTCAATTCTCGGTCGCTGATTCTGCCGCCTGAGGCTGATTTTGTTGTTCTTTTTCGATGCGTTTTAGATAATCTTGAAATATCGGGGGATAAAAATCGCCGGCGATTTTCATGTTTTTCAGTTTTGTAAACTGTTCCTCGCTTTCCTTAAAATGACCGGTGTAAAAAAGTTTAAGCCCTTTGAGGGTACCGATGTACATTTTATGGGTACCGCTGTTTTCGGCCTCTTTGAGAATGGGCTCTTCGATTTCCAGCCACTTGAGCGCCGCTTCCGGACGATCCGAAAGGCAAAGACCGATGATGTACTGGGTGATGAAGGTGAGGTGAATCTTTTTCGGCAGTTCCTTTGTTTTAACCTGTTTTTTCAGGGCGTCCATCTGCGGCCATTGGTTTTGACTGATGTACGCCTGCATTTTCAGGGTGGCTAAAATATTCTTTTCTTTTTTATTGCTTGTTTTTTCGATTTTCTCATTGAGTAAACCGAGATAAGCATGGTAATCCTTGCGTTCCCAGGCCAGTTGAAGGGCGTCTTTCTCGACTTCCTGATACTTTTTCTTGCGAAATTGGCCGAAAATCAAAATACCCGCGCCGATGACGGCGGCAATGATGATATAGATCATTCCTTGGTCCATTTTGGTGACTCCTTATAAAGCTCCCAGCCTGTTTCGGAAAAGGCGGGACTGACAATGCAGGAAACGAGGGCGTCGTCTCCTTTGCTGTGTGCGCTCTGCCAGGTTCCGCTGGAAATCAGGCAGTGGAGGTTTTGTTCGTCTAAGAGGACGCGTTCTTTCGCCTGCGGCTTCTCCCCCTGACCGCCTAAAGTGATTTCCAACGGGCCGCCACTGTGCAACAGCCATAACTCTTCCCCCTGGAGGCGATGCCATTTCGCCGTTTCTCCCTCAGGCAGCAAGTAGTAGCTATGTGAGGCAAGGCCTGCTTCGGCCCGCCAGATTTCGGCGTAAAAACCGCCTTCTTCATGGGGGATCATGCCGTATCGCTTGATCCAATTTTCTTTATTCATTGGGGCACCTTTCTCCTCAATAAAATCTTTGACTTACGAAAAAAAATATACTATACTCAGTGTAGCTATTATATTATAAAACAGTGAATTTTTAAAGGAGGGATTTTATGCTTAACCATACTCGCGCAGAAATGAAAGCGGCGGCCAAAAGCGCTTTGGAGGGAAAATGGGGTGCTGTGATTGGCGCTTTGCTTTTGACGATGGTGGTTCCCGGTGCTGTTTTATGTATCGTCCTTATTCTGATGGGTACGATGGCAGGTCTTTGTATTGGTTACGACGCAATCGGCTCCGGCATCATCATTTGGATTTTATTTTACATTCTTGAATTCGCCTTTATTTTCTTTATTTTCGGTCCGCTGGTGATTGCTTATCAATTCTTTAACCTGCGTCTTGCCCGTGGCATGGACATCAAAGCAACCATGCCTTACCAGTGCTTTTCCGGAGAGAACTACGGACGTTTTACCCTGGCCTTTTTTATGCAAAGCCTTTTTACTTTCCTATGGGCGTTGCTCTTATACGTGCCGGGGATCATCAAAGCCCTTTCTTACTCGATGATGGGTTTCATTATGATGGATCGTCCTGAAACGAACTGGCAAAGCGCTCTCAATGAGAGCAAACAGATGATGGCCGGACATAAGGCCGACCTTTTTGTCCTTGGCCTTTCCTTTATTCCCTGGCTGCTTTTGGTTTCCGTTACCTTCGGCATCGCCGGACTCTATGTTTATCCCTATATGTATACGACGATCGCCAATTTCTACCGCTCTCTGAAAGCAGAAAACATTGTCGCCGCCAAAGAAATTCCCAACGAATTTACTGTCTGACCTGAACGGCAGATGATTGCACTTCAATATGAAACGTACCTTAAAATGTGTTTTTGGGTACGTTTCTTTTTTTTAACGGATATGATATACTGATGCCATGAAAAATCTTTATCTCATCGGCATGATGGGCGCCGGAAAAACCAACATCGGCAAAATGGTCGCGCAAAAGACCCATCGCCGCTTCGTGGATATCGATGCTTTGATCGTAAAGCATGCCGGTATGACCGTGGCGGAAATATTCAAACGGGAAGGGGAAAGCGGTTTCCGTTCCCGTGAGACCCGCGCCCTCCTTGCCCAGGCGAGAAAAAGGAACCTGATTGTCTCCACCGGCGGCGGCGTGGTGGTTACGCCGGAGAATATTCGCCTAATGAAAAGAAGTGGCACGGTTATTTGGCTGAAACGAGACTTACATACGATTATCGCCAATCCCCGGATTCGGCGCCGGCCCCTTTTGGCCAAAAACGAAAATGCTATCTTCGATCTCATGCAGGTGCGGGAACCGCTCTACAAAAAGGCCTGTCATTTTGTGGTGTATAACGACGGAAATCGGCAAAAAACTGTCGATGAAATTTTACGAATCGTCAAATAACGTATTTTTTCGATCTTTTTTTCATATAAATAGCCGAGGTGATGGCTTTGGATGTGGATGAAAGCCTTTATGCGCTGGTCGCCCGGTATTTTTTGAAACCAAAGGAAAAGATCGGCGCAAATACGAGATTTAAGAAGGATCTTAAAGCGGATTCACTGGATTTTCTTGAATTTGTCCTGCTGGTAGAAGAAGGGTATCGCTGTCCCCTCGACGATGAATCGTTATCTTCGGTGGTAACGGTGGGACAATTTTCGCAATTGCTGGAAATGAGTATCACCAAGAATTCTT
>CALFRX010000126.1 GCA_937919295.1 uncultured Peptococcaceae bacterium
GGTATTCTAACTTGGCCAAAAGATGGCCTGAAATACTCTCTACCTGCTCCATACGGTTTAATTTCAAAAGCGGCGTGTTGCCGATCAACTCTTCCACGGATTGATAAATACGCGTCATCTCGTTTCCTCCTCTACCTTGGTCAATGTCACCTTTGCTGGTTTTACTGTACCACGAAATCCAGGACGGCGCAAGATCAAAAAATCATCGTATGCAATTATACAGCAATGTATTCATTTTCACCCTTGATATACCCGGTTTTTCTTGAAAAAGAGCGGTTTTTCACTGTTTGCGCTTGCATAATTCTGATAATATGATATCATAGTTAGTGACTTAACATCTGATAAAAGCATGTAAAATAGATGAAAAAGGAGCAAAATAATGAAAAGAATTCTCGCACTTTTGATCACCGCGCTTTGCTGTATCGGGATGCTGACCGCCTGCGGTTCCGACAACAAGGAGACCGCCACCGACAATGACGATACCTTTGTCTTCAAGCACGGCTTTGACATGGATTATCCGCCCTATTCCTATCGCAACGACGAAGGGGAAATTGGCGGCTTCGATGTGGAAATGGCCAAAGCTGTTTGCGATTATCTCGGTTGGGAATATGAATCCGTCCCCTTCAATTGGGATGCCAAAGACGCTGAACTGGAATCCGGCGCCTGCGACTGCATCTGGTCCGGGTTCACCCTCAACGGACGGGAAGATGATTACTGCTGGTCCGTTCCGTACTCCGATAACACCCAGGTCATTATGGTACTGAAAGACTCCGACATTAAAACCCTTGACGATCTCAAAGGCAAGAATGTCGGCGTGCAAACCGCCACTTCCGCTTTGGACTTGCTTCAGGGCGATGAAAAAGAATTTGCCGACACCTTTGCCGCGTTGAATCAGTACGATACCTATACCACTGCCGTTACCGATCTCCAGGCCCACGCCATCGATGCCATTGCCATCGATGTCACCGCGGCCAATTACTATATGCAGAAAAACGAAGGCCTCAAACTCCTTGATGAAACCCTCAGTACTGAACAGTATGCCATCGGTTTCCGACTCAGCGATACCGAACTTCGCGATCAGGTCAATGAAGCCTTGGCCGCCCTCGCTGCCGACGGCACCGTTGCTAAAATCGCCGAAAAATATCCGGAAATCGCCGATCAGATCACTCTCGGCAAATAATTCGGTTGATCCGTAATAAGGACTTTACAGGCATTGAGCCGTTTCGGTTCAATGCCTGTTGCGTAGGGGAAACAAAATGACATTTTCAATCATGTTATCCACGATGTCCGTGGGCATGTTGCGGACATGCGGTATCTTCGTTTTGACCCTCATCGGCTCTCTGCCGCTGGGGATTCTTGTCGCCCTGGGGCGGATGAACCAATGGGCGCCACTGAAAGGCCTGACCAAAACAGATGGCAGCAGCGGCGCTTTGATCAGCGCCTTGGCATCGTTCAAACCGATTCAGTCCGTGGTCAAAGTCTATATCTCCATCATGCGGGGTACCCCCTTGATGCTCCAGTTGCTCGTTTGGTATTTCGGCCCTTATTACCTCTTCGGCTGGGATATCGGCGGCTATCGCTTTACCGCCATCATCTTAGGTTTTGTTTTGAATTACGCCGCCTATTTCGCGGAAATTTACCGCTCCGGCATCGAAGCGATCCCCAAAGGCCAATATGAAGCCGCCGCCGTGCTGGGGTACACAAAAGCCCAAACCTTTGCCAAAATCATCCTGCCTCAGGTGATCAAAATCATCTTACCTTCCATCACCAACGAAGTCATCACCCTGGTCAAAGATACCTCCTTATCCTTCACTTTGGCCTATCAGGAAGTATTTTCCATCGCCAAGCAGATTTCCGCTTCCCAAACGTCCTTCATGCCGTTCCTGATCGCCGGCGTTTTCTACTACATCGCCAACTACGTGGTAGCGTTCTTTATGGAACGCTTTGAAAAACGGCTGTCTTACTACAGGTAAAGGAGGTAGCTGATGAACCTGCTCGAAATGAATCATATTCAGAAATCCTTCGATGATCTTTGCGTTTTAAAAGACGTCTCCCTCAAAGTCCATGAGGGCGAAGTCGTGGCGATCATCGGCCCTTCCGGCAGCGGCAAATCGACATTGCTGCGCTGCGCTACTTTTTTGGAAACCATTGACGCCGGCAGCATTTTTTATGTCGGCAAAAAGGCTGCGGAAAACGACAGTGAAGGCCGAGCCAAATACGTATCTGCCGCCGAGCTGAAAAAATTGCGCAGTTGTTTTGGTCTTGTTTTTCAAAACTTCAATCTGTTTCCCCATTATTCTGTTTTAAAAAACATCACCGACGCCCTCATCGGCGTCCAAAAACGCGATAAAAAAGAAGCCGCCGCCACTGCCATGGCACTGTTAAAGAAAATGGGTCTCGAAGATAAAGCCAATTACTACCCCTACCAGCTTTCCGGAGGCCAGCAACAGCGCGTTTCCATTGTGCGGGCTTTGGCCATGAATCCCCAGATTCTGTTTTTTGACGAACCCACCTCGGCCCTTGATCCCGAGCTCACCATTGAAGTGTTAAAGGTCATTCGCGCTTTGGCCGAAGAAAAAATGACGATGGTCATCGTCACCCATGAAATGGCCTTCGCCTCCGCCGTAGCCGACCGGGTCGTCTTCATGGACGGTGGCGTGGTGGTGGAGGAAGGCCCTCCCGCCGAAGTCTTCGGCAACCCAAAACAGGAGCGTACAAAACAATTTTTAGAAAAATACGCGGAATAATTCTTAAATGATTGCGGCCTGCTGTGAATAATTCACAGCAGGCCGTCTTTATATTTCCACTTCTTTTTCGGGGGAAAGGGTGATTTTACCGCCAATGC
>CALFRX010000127.1 GCA_937919295.1 uncultured Peptococcaceae bacterium
GGCTGTTGGGTTTTGTCACCACGACTTTTTAGGGCCCCTTACCAAAAAAGTCGTGGTGACCAAACCCAACAGCCCCCGGGCCGGGGATTTTCAGTTGATCGCCGATTTTTTCAAACCCTATTGCAGTGAAATCTATCTGGAAGAATCCATCCCCAAAGCCTGTGAAATGGCGCAAAACCTGGCCAAAGACCTTGGCAGCGACGGTCTCTTGCTGATTACCGGCTCCCTCTATATGGTGGCTGACGCCAGAGGCTATTTGCTGGGAATTGAAAGTGAATGAATCTATGAAACGGAAATTGATCTTAGCTTCCGCCTCGCCCAGAAGGCAAGCATTGTTAAAAAATCTCGGCCTTGATTTTCAGGTATGTCCCGCCGGTATCGACGAATCCGTATTCCCCGGCGAAGACGCCGCTGCCTATCCGCTGCGCATCGCCATGAAAAAAGCGCTGGCTGTGGCGGCAGACAAAGAGGACGCCATCGTCCTTGCCGCCGATACCGCCGTCATCGTTGATGATGATATTCTCGGCAAACCCAAAAGTACCGAAGAAGCCAAGACGATGCTGCAAAGGCTTTCCGGCAGAGAACACATCGTCGTTACCGGTATCGGTCTCGTCGATACCGCCGGTGGCCGTACCCTAAGCTGCGCGGAGCAGACCATCGTTTATTTTCATTCCCTCAAGGAAGCGGAAATCGACGCCTATCTCGCCAGCGGCGAACCCATGGACAAGGCCGGCGCTTATGGGATTCAGGGTCTCGGTGCCTTATTGATTCGCAAGGTGGATGGGGATTACTTTAACGTCATGGGGTTACCTTTGAGCAAATTATACCGTCTGCTTCAAAATCTCGATGCGGACATTCTGCAAAAAACCGGGTTTTAACACGAATGCTTCGCAAAAGGTAGGTTGAATTATGATAGACTTGATCAAAAGATGGAAGTTTTTAGGGCTGATCATATTGTTGATCGTTCTGTTGCTCTTAGCGCGTAGCTGCGGTAATAGCGACTCTCTCACCGGCGCGGAAGGTGTTGCCAAAGAGAAGTGGGCGCCGATTGCCGCGGTGGGCAATTTCTTTAGTAACTTTTTTGATTTTTCCACCAAAAAGAGCCTTCAGGCCGAAATTGATAACCTCAATGAGGAACTGGCAACGCTAAAAACGGAAAGCCAGATCTCCGACGACGTGGCCAGCGAAAACGGGGAACTCCGCTCTTTGCTGGAGTTAAAGGAAGAATATTCCAGCACCTGGGTGACGGTGGCCGCGGAAGTCACGGCCAGGGACGCTGATAACTGGTATGAAAAACTGACGATCAATAAAGGCCGGGCCGACGGTATCACCGAAAACATGGCCGTCGTCAACGAAGACGGTCTCATCGGCAAAACCGTCAATGTGACGGAAAACACTGCCGATGTCCTGCTGATCATCGATTCCGGCGGTTCCCTCGGCGGCATGCTGCAGGAAAGCAGCATTGATGGGGTGCTTCAGGGCATCGGCGGCGGCAAGGGGCTGATTACCATGACAAAACTGCCCTATAACGCCGATATTCAACTCAATGACGTGGTGGTGTCCTCCGGTGTCGGCGGCGTGTTTCCCGCCGGTCTCCTGGTGGGTACCGTCGTCAAAGTCAACACCTCCTCCGATGGTTTAAGCAAAGAAGCGATCGTGGAACCTTACTGCGATTTTGACAATATTAAATTTGTGCTTGTGATTCATCCTATGACCGAAGAGGAAGTCGCCGCCGCAGCCAATGGCAAGGCGGCGACGGATAATGCCAAGGCCGGTGATAACAGTGGGGAGGACACGACTGAATGAGGCGCTATATCATTCCCTATTTTATTTATAGTGCGGTTGCCCTAATTTGCATCTTTTTACAGTCCGAGGTTTTTTCCTATCTTCAGATCTTTAATGTCAAACCCGATCTGTTACTGCTCTTCGTTGTCTTGGGGGGTCTGAAAAGCGATTGGAAAAACGGTTTTGCCGGCGGTATTGCCTTGGGTTTTTGGATCGATCTCCTAAATGGCGGCTATTTCGGCACTAATATGGTGGTTTACAGCCTCGTCGGCATGGCCTGCGGCGTGCTGGGTAAGCGGTTTCCCGACCGTACCTACGAGGGGTATTTCTTTACGGTTGTCGCGGCTTCTCTCTGCGCCGGTTTTTTGCATCTGACGGTCTTTCAGATCATCGGCGCCGCGTTTCCTATTTGGCAGACGATCATCGGCACAATCCTGCCGATGACCTTCTATACGAGCCTCATCTCCTTTCTTTGTCTGCCCTTCATCTTTCTGTACAGAAGGTCGAAAGGACGTAAGATCGGCCGCGTTGACCTTTTGGGTAACGGTGTTATCTTTGTGCGTGGCAATGAAAAAGTCGATATGGTGAAAGTGGCTCGCTACCGCGCCGCTACCGCCAAAGAGAAAATAGCCCGCCGGGAACGGGAAAGACGGCGCGCTTATGAACAGAAAAAACAGCAGGCCGCCACCGGCGCTAAGGTACGGCGCGGCGCAGGTTCTAACGTCCGCCGCGGTACGGAAAAAACAGAGCGGAGCAATGGCAGAAATAGACCGCTAAGCAGAAGCAACGGTGTTCCCAGGAAACAACCGAAAAAACAAGACGGCCCCAGGAGAAAACCATGATCAAATTGAAAAGCCCCTTTACCGCGGGTACGGCACGGGAAAAAATGAATAAACGCCTGCTGGTGGTTTATATGCTCATCATACTTCTCTTCCTGATCTTAATCTGCAGACTCTTTTATTTGCAGGTCATCAAAGGCAACGACTACGCCCAACGGGCTGAAAGCAATATTTACCGCACCATCACCCTGCCGGCCCGGCGCGGTACCGTCTATGACCTCAACGGCAATGTACTGGCCAGTTCGGAACCGTATATGAGCATCTCCGTTTACCCCGACGAGGTCGACGATAGCGAGGCTCTGGCAGCTTCTCTGGCGGCGCTTTTCAGCAGAGACGATATTTTCCTGGCAGAACAGGAAGCCCGGGAAACCATTGCCAAATCCACCCTTTCCGAGACGATTGACGCGGTCAACAAAAAGCAGGCCGCGGAAAATGAAGATACTGCCGACGAAGAAAAGACTAAGGAAGACGATGTGAACGCCGCCACCGGTTTTCTGACCGCCAATACGAAACCGACCAAAGAAGAGATCTACGAGATTCTCAAGGCAGGTATGAGCTCTTATACGGCGATCTCCGTTCGCACCTATACCTATGACGTAGGGGTGACCATCGCTGAGATCATCGCCGAAAACGCCGATGATTTTCCCGGCGTCTACGTATCCGAAGAGCCCATGCGCTCCTATCCCTTTGGTTACTATCTCGGTCATGTATTGGGAACCGTGGGCAGCATCACCCAGCCGCAATTGGAAACCATGAGCTCCTACGGTTATACCATTTCCGATGTGATCGGACAGAGCGGTTTGGAAAAATATTATGAATACTACACCAGCGAAGGCAATGTTTACAGCTTGAGCGGGGAAAACGGTAGCCGCGTTGTGGAGGTGGACGCGAAAAACAATATCGTCGATATCATTTCCGAGGAAGCGCCGGTGGCCGGTGACTCCCTGCAACTGACTGTTGATCTCAATACCCAGATGCATATGGAGGATGCCCTGAGGCGAACCATTGCCGATATTCATGAAGGCAATGCCAAGTGCAACGGCGGCAGTGCCGTTATGCTCGATGTCGATACCGGCGGTGTCATCGCCATGGCCAGCGCGCCCTCGGTGGATCCCAACGATTTTGCCCGGGGCCTCTCCGCGGAAGAGCTGAACTACTATTTTGATGAAACGCTGACACCCCAGGTTAATCGGGCGATCTCTTCCGGTTACGCCTCGGGCTCCACCTTTAAGATGATGACGGCCACCGCTATTTTGAGTGCCGGCATTTCTCCCAGTGAAGCGGTATACTGCCCCGGTGAAAATGAAGACCCTATGGCCGACTGCTGGGCGAGCCATGGCGGCGTTACTTTTTATGACGCTGTTAAGGCAAGCTGCAATACGTATTTTCAGACCATGGCCGCTCGGGTCGGCCAGGAAGCTATGATCAATATCGGTTTGAAGTACGGGTTTGGCAAGAAGACCGGGATTGACCTGCCGGGAGAAGTATCGGGCCTGCTGCCGACACCGGAATGGAAGGCCCAAAATTACACCGGCTGGGAATCGAAATGGCATACC
>CALFRX010000128.1 GCA_937919295.1 uncultured Peptococcaceae bacterium
GTGTCATGCTGTATAAGGCCAGAATCGCGCACCGGGTCGTTACCTAAAGGCGCGGAGGAGGAAAAACAGTGGCGAGATTAAGCAAAAAGAAAAAATGCGTTGTCATCGTACTATTGGCGGCGCTCCTTGCCGTTGTTTTCGGCTTTGCCTTTTATTCTCATCAGGAGAAACAAGAGCGCGTCGGCTTGAACGCTGAAGAAACCATGGCGCTCTATATGGAACGGTGGCAGGATCAGGAATATCTGGCCATGCTCAATATGTGGCATCTCTCTACCTTTCTAAAGATATACGGAATGGGGCTTGTTAAAATATCTGAGTTTGGGGACGAGGTTGTAACAGAGGTGGTCAGCATTGAGAAAAGCTCTTCGTGGGATGATTTAAAATTCGATTATGAGGTATATGATCATACAGCTTGTACTGTGCGTTATCAGGTCTTGTATCAGGGGAAATATTATGAGCACATGTCAAACTATATTATGGTTCAGTTAAAAGAGGGTGGAATTTGGTATATTGACGCTATCGGGAAAGGCTGACATATTGCCAACAGCGGTCCCGGCCCGTAATTCTGTTGAACCGGGAACAGACTTTTTTATCAGTTTAAATGCCCCTGCCGTAAGCAGATCGCTTGCGGCAGGGGCATCTTTCACATTCTATATTTACATCTTTAATCTATGAGTTCAGGATTGAAGTCCTGGAGCCAGGGGAGTCCCCACTGGTTGAGGGCGCTCATAAAGGGATCGGGGTCGAACTCTTCGATATTGTAAACCCCCGGTTTGTTCCAGGTACCATTGAGCAGGAGCATGGCGCCGATCATGGCCGGTACGCCGGTGGTGTAGGAAACCGCCTGGCTTTCCACTTCCCTGTAGCTTTTTTCGTGATCGCAGACATTGTAGAGATAGTAATTTCTCTTGCGTCCGTCCTTAACGCCTTGGAAAAGGCAGCCGATGTTGGTTTTCCCTTTCGTTTTCGCGCCCAAGGCGGCGGGGTCCGGTAAAACGGCTTTCAGGAATTGCAGCGGCACGATTTGCTGTCCGTTGAAATCAATCGGTTCAATGGCGGTCATACCGACTTCTTCTAGGCATTTTAGATAATTCAGTTCGCTTTTGCGGAAGGTCATGAAAAAGCGGATGCGTTTGATGCCCTTTAAATGGAGAGCAAGGCTCTCCAATTCCTCATGATAGAGGAGATACATATCTTTTTCGCCGATTTGGGGAAAATCATAGATTTTTTTAATTTCCAGCGGTTTGGTTTTGACCCACCTGCCGTTTTCCCAGTAATAACCGTTGGCGGTAATTTCCCTGATGTTGATTTCAGGATTGAAGTTGGTGGCGAAGGGATAGCCGTTATTGCCGGCATTGGCGTCTAAAATATCGAGACAGTGAATTTCGTCAAAGAAATGTTTTTGGGCGTAGGCCGCAAAAACCCCGGTCACGCCGGGATCAAAGCCGCAGCCTAAAATCGCGCAGATGCCGGCTTCCTGAAACCGTTGGCGGTAAGCCCACTGCCATTGATATTCAAACTTCACCGCGTCGGGTTGTTCGTAAGTGGCGGTATCAATATAATGGGTTTTCGTGGCGAGGCAAGCCTCCATGACGGTGAGATTCTGATAAGGCAGGGCCAGGTGGAGGACAACATCGGGCTGAAAATCGTTGATCAGCGCGATTACTTCGTCCACCTGACCGGCGTCAACTTTTGCCGTGTGAATCTTGGTTTTGCCGCCGTCAAGTTTTGCTTTCAACGCGTCGCATTTCGCTTTTGTGCGGCTGGCGATCATGATTTCTTCAAATACCTGGCTGTTTTGGCAACATTTTCGAATGGCTACATTGGCGACGCCGCCGCAGCCGATGATTAGAATTTTTCCCATTGCTACTCTCCTTTTTGTGGTAATCATTACTCTCTCTTTTTTTGGCGCTGCCGGGGCAGCGCCGTTCATCCCATCCCATCCCATTCCATCCCATTCCATCCAATCTCATCCAAGCTCATCCAATTTCACTGATGATGGGGGATAGCGGGTATATCTTTTGATGTTGTTTCAAGTTATATTTTTATGATTATATCATATTTTGCTAAATTTTGCATGGAAAAACACAAAATTAACCCATAGAGTGGAGGCCGGTTTTACCGTTACAAAAAAAGCGTGCTGCTTTGCAGGGAAGAAAGCAGCGCGAAAAAATCCCGAAAGCGCCGTTTTTTTGACGCTTCCGGGATTTAAAATGGTTTGCTCAACGCAGAAGAAACGGTTACCAACTGCCGCCGCCGCCACCGCCGACGCCGCCGCCGGAGAAGCCGCCGCCGCCAAAGCCGCCGCTGGAAGATGAACTGCTGGGCGGGGTAGAAGTCATGCTGCTTTGGAAAGAATTAAGGTTTTGGCTGAGCAGGGAGGCGAAAACGACGGTGTTGAACATGGTATAATCGGTGCCGCTGTACCAGGAAGGTGCAGGCTGAGCCAGGCCTTTGAATTTATCCGCCCATTTATCGGTGATGCCCAAAGCGTAAGCGTAGGGGAGAACATCATAAAAGAGAGCGGGATTTTCTTCCACCATCATTTCAATCTTATCTTTTTCCACTAATTTGATAAAGCGCTTTAAGCCTAAGATCTGACCGAGCAAGCGGTTGCCCTGTTCCGTGCGTTTCTTGGCATAGGAACCCACAAAGCCGACCCCGGCGGCGACAACCGCCGCCACGGCAGCGGCGATGGGCTGCCCGGTAAGATAAGCTGCCGCGGCCATCATAAGCAGGATGAAAACAACGTAGAGGATACTGGTCAAGACGACCCCCGTCTTCATGCGGCCCCGGCATTTTTCCGCGTAATAGCCGATGAGACCGGCCAAAACGACGGTGAGGGCAAAAGCGATGCCGCCGGCGATCATACCGGCCATGAGGGACCAGAAGTAATCGCTGAAACCTTTGCCGAACATGATCCCCACGGTTAGTCCGGCCAGAAGGTAACAAATGCCTTTGGCGATGTCGCCGCTTCTCGTATACAGTTTTGTCGCCGGCGTGCTGAAATAGTCCTTGAGATCAAGATAAACGTTTTTGATCGTACCATGGAAATTATATTTCAAATCGCTTGCCTTGACGTTATCGCGTCCGCGGAACAGTTCATTGAACATGTATTGTTCATAGGATTTCATGTTCTCATCGGCGTCTTTGACTTTATACAGGGTGAATTGATTCTTTTTGCCGCTCTCAATGGTGAGGTAGCCCTTGTTTGCCCAGTAGATGATCAGGGAAACCACATCCCTGACATCGGCCTGACCGTCGATGATATAGCCGGCCTCCGCCGGGGTAATGCCTTCCGGGGCGCTTACTTCCACGGTGGTATAGACCTTTTTGTCTTTCCCAAAGAGGAAGAAGAGAGCGAGGGCGGCGGCAAAAAAGAGGAGAAAGACTGCAATGAGGCCGAGGCCGAGGCCGGGATCTTCCACCAGAAAATAGCCGTCGGGTAAAGCGAGGCGCATGGTGACGCCCTCCCCGGGAGATAGAATCTTTGTCACTTTACCACTGATCGTATTGTCACTCACCGTGTATGAAACGTTGCTGCCGTCGATGGCGCCGTAGTAGCCGGAGGTGAACGCCAGTTGGCTTTCATCGAAAGGTTTCGGCAGCTGAACGGCAAAGGTCATGTTGTTGATATAGGTATCCCAGTCATTGCCGATCAGGTTATAATAGACTTCATCAAATTCACTGC
>CALFRX010000129.1 GCA_937919295.1 uncultured Peptococcaceae bacterium
CCATGAAGAAGAACACCGTGAAGCTGGTGATTTTAAGAATCTGAAAAAGATCGAGGGGAGCAAAGGTGGCGCCGCCGCTGATTACGCCGCAGCCATAGGTGGCAACGGCCACGGCGACGATGAGCAGTAAGTCGGCGACAAAGGCGGTGAACAGTTTTGCAATGTAAATTTCGCTTCTGCTCACGGTTAAAGAATAGAGAAATTCTATGGTTCTTGTTTTTTCTTCCCTGCCGAGGACACCGGCGCTGAAGGTGACGGAAAAGAAGCTGATGGCGATCAGCACGATGCCGTAAACCATACCGAAATAGCCAACGTAATTGCTCATATCGGTTAAATCTTCCATGCCGAATAATTCCAGCACGCCGTGGGGCATGGCTTCCATTTTAAACTGGGCCATATCCTTCACGGAAGGAAACAGGATCATGTATAAAAACATGGTGGCAAAAATCGCGATGAACCAGCCCATGATCAGTTTGCGGTTGGTCTTGAGATCAAAGGCAGTGATGCGCAGGGCGTTTTTCAGCGTAAAATTATGCATTGCTTTCACCTGCCTTATAGTATTTGATAAACTCATCTTCAATGGTTTCCGCTTTGATCTCCACGCTTTCCAAATCAAGGTCGGCTAATTGGGCCATTAAATCGTTGACCTCGCCATCGAAGACGAAGCGTTCCGTTTTCCGGTCTTTGGTGGTATAGGTGACGATCTGCCGCCGCTGTAATTTTACTTCGCTCATCGTTAGGATATCGACGATTTTACCGTCCTTGATGATGACGGCCTGATCGCAATATTTTTCAATTTCACTGAGATTATGGCTGGAAAGAAACACCGTGGTTCCTTTTTCTTTTTCCTTGCGGATCAGATCGAAAAAACGTTCCTGCATCAAGGGGTCGAGACCGCTGGTGGGTTCGTCCATCACGATGATATTCCCCTGCTTTAAAAGGGCTTGAATGATCGAAACCTTTTTGCGGTTGCCGAGGCTTAAGGCGGCAATGCGCTTGCCCAAATCCAATTCAAAATAGGCGGCAAGACGCGTCACTTCATCCATCTCCGCCGCGGAAAAGGAGAGACACAGCTGAAACAGTTCCGTACAGGTGACGTTACCGTAGAACATGGCGTCTCCCGGCATATAGCTTAAAAAAGACTTGATTTTCTTGGCGTCCTTCACGGCGTCAAGACCGTTGATGGTGATGGTACCTTTCGTCGGCGTCAGCACATTGACCATAGAGCGGATGGTGGTGCTTTTGCCAGCGCCGTTTTTGCCGACAAAACCGACGATTTGGCCTTTTTCCACCGTGAGATTCATGTTTTCTACAGCAGTGAACTTTCCGTAGTTTTTCGTAAATTGGGCGATATCAATGACAGCCATATCTTTCCCTCCTTTGACGTGAGGCGATGTTGTTTTACCATGCGCCCATCTGATATGATAAAAACCACGCCTTCAGTATAGCACGTAGAGGTTTCTTTAGACAAGTACGGAGGAAAAAATGCTTGCCGTTCTTTTTCCCCCGGGAACTCCGGGCCAAATCGCCTAAGGAGGAAATCCGCTATCGTCGGGTGAAACTTTTGTTGCAGCCTTTTTTAAATAAAGCTTGAGTTCTACGCAACGTAGGTTGTTTTGCTTATGCGGTGCTGGTATCATGGGATTAGAAATCAAGAAAGGATTGTCAACATGATCAATTACGTAACCGGCGGTACCATCAAGGCGCTGCGGGAAAAAAAGGGATATACTCAAAAACAACTTGGTGAGCTACTTCTCGTCAGCGATAAAACCGTCTCCAAATGGGAAACGGGAAAAGGACTTCCCGATATCAGCCTCATCGAACCGCTCTCCACAGCTCTTAGTGTGTCCGTGGCGGAGCTTCTATCCGGCGAGTACGTCGTTAACCGCAACCGCTGCGGCAATTTGCAAAAGAGCTGTCTTTATGTTTGTCCCCTTTGCGGCAATGTGATCCACGCGGTGGGGAACGCCGCCATTTGTTGCTGCGGTATCTCTTTGCCGGCGCTCTCCGCGGAAGAGGCCGCAGAAAACCATGATTTTGCCGTGGAACAGATCGAATACGATTACTATATCACCATGGATCATCCGATGACCCGGGATCACTACATTTCTTTTTTTGCCTATGTTACCGCCAACCGGGCGCAGCTGGTGAAACTCTATCCGGAGCAAAATGCCGAAGCCCGTTTCCCCATCGTGGGGCGGGGCGGGGTACTGTATGCCTACTGCAATCAGCACGGCTTAATTTCCCGGAAAATCCGCTGAAGTTAGATGGGCCTGAGGCCCGTCATACGACAGCCTATCATCCTGTAGCCCGAAATCCGCTGACACGCGTTTTGTCTACAGTCTGAGCCCGTCTTGTGATGGGCTTTTTTATTGGAATAGAATTTGTAAAAGTTGTTAAACTTTTCCTTGATTCCGCGGACATTATTAGGCATAATGATGATATCGGAAACAACAAGAATGTTAATGGAGGTAAATGTCATGCTGCACGCGTTTACGAGAAATTACGACGACAATTCCACGGAAGCAGGTTTCCAGTTCACATTTTACTGTGATATTTGCGGCGACGGGTTCAAAAGTAGTTTTATTGAATCGAGCACTTATTCTCATTCGGAGCGTACCCGCGGTCTCGGTCGTGGCGCCTCGGTTATCGGCAGCCTCTTGGGAGGCAGGATCGGCAATCTCGGCAGCGCTCTGGAACGCGGCGCCGATTTATTGGGCGACCGTTTCGATGACCGCAGCCCCGAATGGCGCAAAGAGCATGAGGCTGCTTTTATCAAGGCCCAGGAAGAAGTAAAGCCTCATTTCCGCAAGTGTCAATCTTGTCAGCAATGGGTCTGCATTGATGATTATAACGAAGAAGAAGGCCTCTGCGTCGCCTGCGCGCCCCGGGAAAGCTCCTATGTTGCCAAAGCCCGGGCCGAGGCCATGAAAAGAAATATTGACGAAGCCGCCGAAAACGCCACGGTTTGGACCGGGAAAATTGAGAGCCGTACTACCGTTTGTCCCCAATGTGGCAAACCTGCGGGAAACGGCAAATTCTGCAATCAGTGCGGCGCGCCGCTGGGCCTGAAAAAATGCGCCAACTGCGGCGCCGAAGTTGCCCTTGGTATGAAATTCTGCTCCAATTGCGGCTCCCCCATGCAAACCAAGGCGGTATGTCCCGATTGCGGTACGGAGAACGAGCCCGGCACCAAATTCTGCGGCCAATGCGGCGCCAAACTTTGATTGAGACAATGCCATGAAAAATAACGGAGATTACAACGGCATGTTGGTTTCACCGGCGTATTCCGGTGAAACGGTGATTCGTATCGAAAAAGACCGCCTTACCTTCCAAACAAGTGGCAGGACGCTTTCTTTGGACTTTGCCTTGATTGCGGAAATTCGCGTTGCCAACTTTCGTGTGCTGCTAAAAACCGATGACGGCGATTTTGAGATTTCAAAACTTGGCTACGATTTTGATGGTTTTTATGAAATGCTTTACCGTGCTTTCTGCGACCGCAGTCAGGAGGCGCTCTTTGTCAACGGCGTCCCTTTGCTGGAGGCGGCGGGGGAATTCGCTTATCAGGATGTTTTTAACACCCGGCAGGGAACGGCGCTTTTGCGGATTTTTGAAGATTGTGTCCTGATCTTGCCGCCGGATGACGGAGGCCGCCGCGTACCCCTTTGTTTTGTAGAGGAAATCATAAGGGAGAATTTTACCATCAGAATCGTTCTCGATACCGGGGAACGTTACGAATTGATTCGCCTGGGCCGGAAAACGGAGTCTTTTTTTGATCTGCTGACAACCTACCATCAAAAGGCCAAATCCCGTTATGCGGCGGATCTGGCGGCCATGGCAGGGAATCAAAAAGAGGATCCTCCGATGATCAGAGAGCGTTATCGGGTCTTAACGACGGTTTGCGGCGCAGATCAGGTCTTTCGCGGGGTTTTTGCCCCGGCGGCAAAAAATCCGGAGGAAGCGGCGGAAGACCAGGACTTGCCGCTGTTCTTTTGGTTTGTCGGTCTTCATCCTGACCGAGCCGCGGTGGAGCTCTCCACCGGGGAAAAAACCGCCACTTATTTATATCGCTTCCTAAACAGTTCCGGTGATTTCCTATCCCAGTTGCGCCATGCCATGGAAGCGGTAAAAGATCATCGGGAAGTGATCTATTTGGAAGAAATCTCTCCGAAAACCACACCTCTTTATGCCATGGCCATAAAGCGCTCAGGGGCATTGCACTTTTTGAGAAAGGCCATGGCGGGCCGGCTGATCCATAATGAAAGCTGGCCATCAAGAGTCAGCGAGTACTTTAACGCATGAAGAGATGAAAAGGAACTGCGCTTGCGGCGCAGTTCCTGCTTTTTTATTTGGTTACATATTTCTCGGAACGAGGGGGGTTACCTTTCTTCAGAGATAGCAGAGTCAGTAAAGGCAGTACCCTTATCCCAGTCGACGGCTTGATAGAGCGCTTCCGTTTCCGCGGTGATGAACTCCAAGGCTTTTTCGGGAAGGGGGATCGTTTTCACGCTGTTTTGGCGAAAGTCGAGAAGATAGAGGCAGTTGCCGCAGTCCAAAAAGACAATCTCAAATTGGCTTTTACGGTGGTTTTGCTCTTGCGTCATTTTTTCCATCAGCCCCTCAATCTCATCCTTGGTGGGTTCGGCGTGGGTATAGAGGTAGAGGGCGCAAAAACCGCAGGGGAGATAGTGGGAATTGAGTTTGTCAAGTTTTCGGGAAAAGCGGGTCAGTATTTTTTCCTGATAGCCGAAGGGATCGTTTTCATCGTTGAGCAACGCCCAGAGGCGACCGTTGTAGAAATAGAGGCGGTCGCCGTATTTTTGGAAAGCAACTTCTGGGATTTCTTCTCTGGGGCGACCCAAAAAGTGTTCGATGAAGTGTTCGGCCTGTCCGTCGTAGGGCAGCAGCGCCTGACTGACCTCTATCCCTGTTTGCTCTTGCCTGTTGAGCCAATCGGGGCTCTCCCACTTGAGGTAACCCGGTTTGTAGTCTTCCCAGAAATATTTCAAAACGTATAGTTTTTCGTATGCCATCGTTTCCTCCGCAAAATAGATTGGATTGTTTTTATCATATCACTCTTTCCCTGTTTTTGAAAGGATTTTCGTCGCTTTGGCGTTTTTCGCGAACCGCTCCATGATTTACTTTGAACGATGTTTTCTTTGTGTTATAATAGAGCAAATGATTTCTTCCCGCAGGGAAACCGCGGAAAAAGAAATCTTTTCTGACAAGAAGGAGGCGGCGGAGATGGGATCGTTTGACACGGAAAAAAAAGCGATGGCAGCGGCCTTCTTCGCCAGTTTCGTCTTCGGGCTGAGCTTTGTTTTTTCAAAAGTGGCGTTGCAGTTAACCGATCCCGTGGTGTTGTTGGCCTTTCGTTTTGTAACGGCCTTTCTCCTTTTGCATTTATTGCTTTTGAGCGGAAAAGTAAAGCTTTCGCTACGGGGGAAAAAGCTGTTTCCCTTGATTCTGCTCGGGATTTTGCAGCCGGTGTTGTATTTCATTTTTGAGAATTACGGCATCCGCCTGACTTCCGCAACCTTTTCGGCGGTGATGATCGCCTTGATTCCCATTGCGACTCTCTTTGGCGGTGTCTTCTTTTTGCGGGAAGTCCCCACTCTTTTACAGACAGCCTTTTCCGTGCTCTCTGTTATAGGAGTTGCGTTCATGGCGTTGCTGCAACAGGGCAGCGGTACGGTGACCGCCCTCGGCGTTGTGCTGCTCCTTGGCGCGGTGTTGGTTCAGTCCGGCTATACGGCTTTGACCAGAAAGCTCTCGGCGACGTATTCTGTTTTTGAGCGAACCTACCTGATGTTTCTCACCGGCTGCGCCTTTTTCGTGCCTGCGGCGGTGATTTCCTGCCGCTTTGATTTCCCGTTGCTGATCTCCTATCTGCGCTACCCCGAAGTATGGTCGGCTACAATCTTCCTCGGCGCCTTCTGCTCTTTCGGCGCTTTTTTGGCCTTGAATTACGCCAATTCCCATTTACCGGTGGCGCGGACAACGGCCTTCGCCAATATTTCCACCTTGGTTTCGGTTTTTGCCGGGGTGATCATACTGAAAGAGTCTTTCACCCTTTGGACGCTATTCGCGTCGCTGATGATCATTACCGGCGTTTGGGGTGTGCAGAAATTTAAAAGAAAAAACGAAAAATAGAAAATGAAAAAGGAAAAAGCTGTTATCGTGAAGCATAAATAAAGCAGGTCACTTAGCCTAAGATTTTCCCTTACCCATAGGGCATAATGGGAAACCGGGGTCATCATGGGGAAAAAGGGAAGAATCTCTTTGACCGGAAGCTGCTTTATGTTATAATAAAGGTATCTTTTTGGAAAAAGCCGGCGGCGATCAGGGGAATCCAGGAGAGAATTCTTGAGGATAAGGGGAAAGACAGATATTCCTTTTGCCCCGGGTACAGTGACGATTTGCGCTTTTTTGTTTCTATATTAAAAGAATTTACGAATTTTTAAGATTCCGCTTATTGTTTTTTAAGATTCCACTGATACAATCAGTATTGTAAAAGGCTGCCTTTGATCAATATTTATAAGGGGGACAAAAGCATGACAAAACAATCGCAAACCCGCAAAAACCCGAGACGACTCATGGGCGCTCTTGTTTTCGGACTCATCGGTGTATTGCTGCTTTCGGTTTCGGCCTTCGCCGCTTACGGCAGCACCAGCGGCTATGGGAAGTATAAGGACGCAGTGAAAACATTGGTCACCGCCACGGATAACGTAACCTGTGAGATGAACGCCGTTTTAAAATATGACGGCAAAGTGGTCACTGAATACACGACCCAAGGGAAGCTCGACGGAAAAAACGTTTATTCCCATGAAATCAGCAAAACCAACGGGAAAACCGATTACGAATCGTTTTCCACGACCATCAAAGGTGTGGCTACATCTTACAATGTGGATGATACCGGTTACGACCAGTATGAAAGTGATTACTCAAACCCCCTGCTTTTCGGTGACGAATCGGCAAGGCTAGTTAATTTTGCGGAATTGCTGGCCGACACGGTGTTGGGTGATCTGAAAAACAATGTGGTCCTCGTTTCCTCGGAAGAGGGTGTCAGCAGCTATAAATTAGAGCTCAGCGCCGAACAGATTCCGGCCATCGTCAACGCCGGCATTGCCCTGATGACCGTATCCGATAACTCCAATACCGGCTGGGTTACTTATGACGACAGCGATGCGACTTACGCCGCGTATTATAAAGAAACCACCGGAGAAACATTGCCCGAAGGTTATTTTGACGATCTTTACGAAAAGGGCAGTGACGCGCAATGGGATCAGTACAACGAAGTTTGGAGTAAGATGGATGCCAAATACCAGGATCTGCTAAACGAAGAATATCACAATGACGTGATCATCAACGTCAAAATCGACGGTTCCTATTCGGTTTACGATTCTTACGACGCTTATGCCGAAGAATGCCTCACCGACTCCGGTTCCATTGAAGACTATCTCAACGACAATGCCGTGCTTACCAAGATGGTTTGTAATTTTGCCGTCAACGATGATCAGCAGCTTGTCAGCAACGATTTTACCGTGACCTTTGATACGACGGATACGAAGGGTGTCAGTCACCAAGTGGAATATTTGATCAAGGCGAAATTATCAGATTATGGTAAAACCGTGGTTTCTCCTCTCGATGTAGGAGACCGCACCTTGCGTACGTATGATGAATGATCCCTATCTTTCAACAATATATCTTTCTTTTGCTCCCGTACCACGGGAGCAAAAGAAGTTTTTGCGTGGATAACAAAGGACGGAAAAAATGGAAAAAGTGCTTGAAATTGCGAATTTGGTAAAATTATATAAAAACGGCAGAGGTGTGCAGAACATCTCTTTTTCCGTTGGGGAAGGGGAGGTCGTCGGTCTTTTGGGCCCCAACGGCAGCGGTAAGACCACGATCATGAAAGCGTTGACCGGTCTTTGCCGCTATCAAAGCGGCGCGATCCGCATTTTTGGCGCGGATCCGGCAGATAGCATTGAAAAAGCTCTGGCCAACGTAGGCTGTCTTATCGAGCAGCCGACATTGTATGAAAATATGACCGCCAAACGGCAGCTGAAGCTGATGTCACGCTATTATCCCCAGCTTAGCAATACCTCCGTGGAACTCGCTTTAAAAGAATTCGGTCTCGACCGTTATGCCAATGAAAAAGTACGGCGGTATTCCCTTGGTATGAAACAGCGCCTTGGTATTGCCATGGCGCTTTTGTCCGACCCTGCTTTCATTATTTTGGACGAGCCCGGCAATGGTCTCGATATTGAATCCACAGTGGAACTGCGGACGAAAATTGTTTCCCTGGCCAAAGAAAGGAATAAGGCCTTTCTTGTATCGAGTCACCAGGCCGACGATATTGAAAAAATGTGCAACCGGGTGATCATTATTTACGAGGGAAATCTCATCGACGATGTAACGGTGGAAGACGCCTTGCGTCTCAGCCCGACCTTGGAAGATTATTTTCTGATGAAAATCAAAGCGGCAAAAAACGGCGCTTCCTTCCGGAAAGGAGAGTGCTAAGATGTTTCTTGCGAGTTTAAAAAATGAACTGGAAAAACTATTCAGCCGTAAAAAATATATTGTATTCCTGATCCTTGACGCCATCGGCTGTCTTTTACTTGCCATCGGTCAGCTCGTTGCGAAAATTGTTGCCAACGGCGAATTCGATACTTCCATCCTCTTTGACGATATGCTGACCAGCAGTATGTCACCGTTTTTGACGGTTTTCATCCCGCTGATGGCACTGCTGGCCGCCGCCGATCTATTCAGCGGTGAGTTTCACGATCTCTCCATTCGCATGGTTCTGCTGCGCCCTGTGGAACGCTGGCAGATTTTTTGCGCCAAAATCACCGCTATTTTCGGGCTGTGCGTCGTCTTTGTCTTCTCCCATCTCGTTTTTTCGCTTTTGGTAAAAGTGCTTTTCAGCAAGACGGTGAGCGGCGCCGGTTACGCCATCGGTGCTTATCTGCTGGATCTTGTTCCCATGGCCGTACTGGTGTTGCTTTTTGCCTTTCTGCATCAGTTGGTAAAATCCTCCGGCTCCGCCGTGGCCCTTTCTGTGATTTGCTATATTGCTCTTGTGATCCTCGGCAAATACGTTTCCTTTGCCGGCGGTCTGATCTTTACGGAATACCTTTCCTGGCACAGCATCTGGTTGGGCGCGACCCTCCCTGTTGCCGTTTTGTTGCCGAAAATCGGTATTTTGCTCGGCACTGCCATTGTCTTTTACTGTGGCGGCTATTATCTTTTTGAACGAAAAGAGATCTGATGGGAGATTTAAAAACACGTTTTACAAAGACCTATCTGGCCATCATCGCTGTTTTTCTCGCCGTTGTTTTAGTGATTACCGCTGTTCTGATCCTCATTTACGCGGTGAACAGCCCTTCGGACTCCTTTGTGCTGCATAACGCCATTTACCATTACTGGGAGACGGAGAAGAAAGAGCTGGTTTCCTATGCCCTCGCATGGGTGATCTGCGTTTTGCTGGCCGTGACCGTGACGTGTGTAATCCTCATAATGCGGCTTTACCGTAAGGTGGCCAAACCCATCGGCGAACTGAAAGCGGCGACAGATCATATTTGCGGCGGCGATCTCAATACGGAGATTCTCGGCTCCGAAGACCGGGAAATCAATGATCTTTGCCGTTCCCTTGATACGATGCGGCAAAGGCTCAAAGCCAATCAAGTCGCCGAAGAGACGTCAAAGAGAGACCGCAGTCTGCTGATTGCCAATATCTCCCACGATATGCGAACTCCGATCACGACGATCAAAGGCTACCTTCAGGCAATCCGCGACGGCGTTGCCGATACGCCGGATCAGGTGGAAAAGTGCTACCGCCACATTTACGCGAAAACGGAATTCTTAGAGGGCCTGGCCGCCGACATGACGGAATTTTCCCAGCAGGAATCGGGACGACTTTGTTACTGCTTTGAAACCGTGGAGATCAAGGCTTTTTTAAAAGATATGGCGGCGGAATACCGGCAGGAAACCGAGGACAAAGGCCTTGCCTTTTCCCTGAATTTACCCGAAGAAACGGTGCTGATCCGCGCCGACCGCCACCGCCTCCAGCGGGTGGTGCAAAATCTGCTTTCCAATGCCATGAAATACAATAAACCCGGCGGGAGTATCCACGTATCCCTGGAAACCGCTGCTCCATATGCCTATATACGCGTCGCTGACAGCGGCATCGGCATTGGCGGCGATTCCCTGAAAAAGATTTTCGATACGTTTTACAGGGAGGATTCCTCCCGGGGCAACGTCAGTGGCCACGGTCTCGGCCTGGCCATCGCCAAGCAGATCATTGAAAATCATCGGGGTAAAATCTGGGTACAAAGCAGGGAAGGCCAGGGGACAGAAGTTTTCCTTTGCCTGCCTTTGAGCCAATAACGGAGGTGGTTTTTTGAAAATCCTCATCATTGAAGACGATCACAGCATTGCGGAATTAGAAAAAACGTATCTTGATTTTTACGGCTACGAATGCGATATCGCCGACAACAGCGACGAAGGCTTAGCCCTTGCCTTGCGCCAGGATTACCGTTTGATCATCGTCGATGTGATGCTTCCCGGTTCCCTGGACGGTCTCGCCCTCTGCGCGAAGATCCGCAAGGAAAAGGATGTGCCGTTGATCATCGTTTCCGCCAAAGTCGATGATGCCGATAAAATTGCCGGTCTCGGTCTGGGTATCGACGATTATATTACCAAACCCTTTAATGCCGGGGAATTGGTGGCCCGGGTCAGGGCCCATATCGGGCGTTACGAAGCATTGACCCAAAAAAACCAGGAAACGAAAAAAAATGTGCTCCACGCCCGGGATCTGATCATTGAAAAAGACAGTCATAAAGTTTTCGTCCGGGGCAAAGAAGTTAAATTTACCGATAAAGAATATCAACTGCTGCTGTTTTTGGCGGAAAATCCTGATATCGTCTTTTCCAAAGAACATCTTTTCGACCGCATTTGGGGGATCGACGCCTTCGGCGATATTTCCACGGTAACGGTGCATATCAAAAAGGTAAGAGATAAAATCGAATCCGATCCGGAACTTCATCCCCACATTGAAACGGTTTGGGGCGTCGGTTACCGATTTAAAGGGTGAGATCCATGGCTAAGCGATATTACGGCCTGTTTGGGGGGATCTTCTTTTGCTGCTTTTTGTTGTTTGGCTGTGCGGCAGCGCCGGAGAAACACGGTTCCACCGTAGTGGAAAACAACAAGGAAGTGCTGAACCGTCTTGACCCTGAAAGTTTTGATGACGACGGCACCGTGGTTTCCTTTGACGGTACCACGCTGAAAGTCACAGTTTTCGATTTTGACGCCGACAGCATCGCCCCTGAGGAGCGGCAGTATTGGTACCATACCGTCGATGAGCAAACCCGCTTCTTTACGGAAGACACCAAGATTACCTTTGATGAAGCGGGGAGCAAAAAAACAGAAACCGACTATGCGGAAATCGGCTGCGACGGTTTTTGCGCTTATCTAAAAACCGGTTCTGCCGTATGCCACTTCTGGCTCGATGAAAGCGGCTACTGTACGGATATCATCATCTACGGCTCCACCACGATTTGGTGAGTTTACCATATTCCGGCGGAAGCCTTACGGCCGGTCACAGAAAGGCCGGACACCTTCCTTGGTTTGGCGATGGAGGTGTCCGGCTTCTTCTTGCCCTGTTGTCTTCGCCGTCATTTTTTTGTAAATACCATCGAGGCAAAGCTGCCGTGGGAGATCCCCTATGGTAGAAATCGTGCTCCTCTTTGAGGATTTCCCTGAATTTTGCCTTGATTTATCGAAATAGACGTGATAAAATATACACCATGTATTTGATATAGTGGAGGCGTATGCCAATTCAGAGAAATAAGGAAGGCCATAAGAACAAAAGTCCTTTTCCCTGATGGCACCGGATATTGTCAGAGAAATGCCGGGGACGTTTTCGCCGCCGACAGCGGCGACCACGAAAGCGTCCCCGTTACACATGATTATTTATTTATGAGGAGCTGTAAAATGAAGTACGAAGTCAAAAAAGATGTTGTCAACGAAGCGGAACTGACCATTACCGTTGACACCGATACTGTCGCCAAAGCGATCAACAAAGCCTATTTGAAAGTGGCGAAAGATGTGACCATTCCCGGTTTCCGTAAAGGCAAGGTGCCCAAGTTTGTTTTGGAACAGCGCATCGGCCAAGCACCGATCCTGGAAGAAGCCGCTGAAATTATGATGTCCCCCGCCTATGCCCAGGCCATTTCCGAAGAAGGGCTTGAGCCCGTGGCCCGTCCCGAGGTGGAAATCGTCAGCATCGGCGAAGCAGAAGAGTTTGTTTTCAAAGCAAAAGTCACGCTCCATCCAGAACCGAAAATCGGTGAATACAAAGGCTTAAAGCTGACCAAAACAGAATCTTCCGTGACCAAAAAAGACGTGGAAGCCGAAATTGAGAGAGTCATAGACCGTCATAGTAAAATGTGCGCGGTGGAAGGCGCTGCCGTGGAAGACGGCGATATTGTCTCCATCGACTACAAAGGCACTGTCGATGGCGTGGAATTTCCCGGCGGCAGCGCCGAAAAGTATCCCTTAGGCATCGGCTCCGATACGTTTATTCCCGGTTTTGAAGACCAGCTCAAAGGCCACAAAAGCGGTGAAGACGTTACCGTTAACGTCACTTTCCCCGAAGATTATCACGCCGAAGAATTAAAGGGCAAAGCCGCTCAATTCGCAGTTCATATCGGCGAAGTCCGTAAAAAAGAATTGCCGGAACTCACCGATGATTTTGTGAAGCTGATTTCCCCTGTGGAAACAGTAGACGATTATAAGAAACACATTGAAGAAACCCTGAAGGAACAAGGGGAAAGAAGCGCCGATGAAGCGTTGAAAAATCAAGCCATTGATGCGCTCCTCGACATAACCGAAGTGGTGATTCCCGAAGTGATGATCGAAGAAAAAATCGATTCCTTCATCAGCGATATGAATTCCCGGTTGAGTCAGCAAGGTCTTGACCTCGACCAGTACCTCGGTTACATTGGCAAAACCATGGAAGAATTGAGAACGGAAAACCGTGCTTCCGCAGAGCGCTCCGTCAAAACCGAAGTCGCTTTACTTGAAATCGCCAAGCAGGAAAAACTCGAAGCGGAAGAAACCGATATTGATGCCGAAGTTACCAAGGTCGCTTTAATGACCAATGCCAAACCGGAAGAAATCAAAGACCGTTTGATGAGTTCCGGCCAGTATGGTATCCTCGTCTTTACGATTATTCTGAAAAAAGCCATTGATTTCCTGGTGAAAAACGCTGAAGTTACCGTGGAAAAAGCGAAAAAAGCCACGAAAAAGCCGACTGCCAAAAAAACAACGAAGAAAGAAGAAACTGTGACGGAAGAAGCGGCGACGGAAACGGCGGCAGAAGAAAAACCGAAAAAAACCGCGAAAAAAGCGGAAAAAACGGAAAGTGTAGAAAATACCGAAGCGTAATGAAATGGACAGCGTATAATTACGCTGTAAAAGAGATATAATCTTTTCAGAATGAAGGAGGAAAAAGTGGTGTATAATTATAACGTTCCTTATGTCATTGAACAGACGAGCAGAGGCGAAAGAAGCTATGACATCTATTCCCGCCTGTTAAAAGACCGCATCATCTTCCTTGGCAGCGCCGTTGATGATACGGTGGCCAATCTGATCATTGCCCAGCTGCTGTTTTTGGAAGCCGACGACCCCAAGAAAGATATCAGCTTTTATATCAACAGTCCCGGCGGCTCCATCACGGCAGGGATGGCCATTTACGATACGATGAATTACATCAAAAGTGACGTCTCCACCATTTGTGTGGGGATGGCCGCCAGCATGGGCGCGTTCCTTTTGGCCGCCGGCGCGGAAAGCAAACGTTTTGCCTTGCCCAACAGCGAAATCATGATTCATCAGCCTTCCGGTGGTACCCAGGGTCAGGCCACGGATATTGAAATCCAGGCCAAACGTATTTTGCGGATGAAAGAAGATCTCAACGACATCCTGGCCAAAAGAACGGGAAAATCCATTGAACAGATCCGTCTTGATACGGATCGGGATCACTTCATGTCTGCCCGGGAGGCGGTGGCTTACGGGCTGATCGATAAGGTGATCGAAAGCAGATAACCTGAAGGAGTAAATATGGCTGATAAAGGCAATCCCAATAAAATGTGTTGTTCTTTCTGTGGCAAGAGCGCCGATGAGGTTCGCAAGCTGATCGCAGGTCCCAGTGTGAATATCTGCGATGAATGCGTCGGTCTCTGCATGGAGATCGTCGACGAGGCCATGCTTGGAGAAGACAAAGACGAGATGGATTTCGGAGAACTGCCGAAACCCAAAGATCTCGTGGCGAGTCTCAATGAATACGTCATCGGTCAGGACGACGCAAAAAAAGTTTTGGCCGTGGCAGTCTACAATCATTACAAACGCATCGGCGTCCCCTTGGAGGACGATGTGGAACTGCAAAAATCCAATATTCTGCTGGTAGGACCGACGGGAACCGGGAAGACCCTCCTTGCCCAAACCTTGGCGCGATTTCTTCAAGTGCCCTTTGCCGTGGCGGACGCGACAACCCTGACGGAAGCCGGCTATGTCGGCGAAGATGTGGAGAATATCCTGCTCAAGCTGATACAGGCGGCGGATTTTGATACCGAAGCCGCATCCCGGGGCATTATTTATATTGACGAGATCGATAAGATCTCCAAAAAATCCGAGAATCCCTCCATCACCAGGGACGTCAGCGGTGAAGGCGTACAGCAAGCGCTGCTGAAGATCCTTGAAGGGACGGTGGCATCCGTGCCGCCTCAGGGAGGCCGGAAACATCCGCATCAGGAATTCATTCAGCTGGACACGACAAACATTCTCTTTATCTGCGGCGGCGCTTTTGACGGTCTCGATAAGATCGTCCAGAAGCGTATGGGCAGCGGCGTGATGGGGTTCGGCGCGGATATCCGCGATAAAAAGGAAGATATCGGTGAGATCCTCGCGAACATCATGCCGGAAGATTTGCTGAAATTCGGCTTGATTCCCGAATTTGTCGGACGTCTGCCGGTTTTGGGCAAACTGACGCCTTTGAATCAAGACGCCCTTGTGCGTATTTTGAAAGAACCGAAAAACTCCCTGACCAAACAGTATAAGGCTCTTTTTGCCATCGACGGCATCGCCTTGGAATTCACCGACGAAGCCCTGGAAGAAATTGCCGTAACCGCCATGAAACGCAATACCGGCGCTCGTGGTTTACGTGCCATCATGGAAGATCTGATGACGGATCTGATGTATGACGTACCCTCCAGGAACGACATCGGTAGAATTTTGATCGATAAAGACTTCGTCTTGGGTAAAGGAGAACCCCGGCTTTCCCCCAAAGAGGAGCTGCTGCTGCCGGAAAACAGCGATAGTGGCGAGGAAAAACGCTCCCGTAAGGTGGTTTTTCGTGAGGAAACCGAAACATCTGCCTGATGAGAGCTATGTATAAAAGATCATGAAACGATAAGCGACCGCTTCACGCGGTCGCTTTTTAGGTTCAAAATTAATAGAAGGATATCATTTGGCAGAAACGGACAAGTGCAATTTGAAAAAATCTGTGATATAATAGAATAAATATTTGTTCATGTAACAAACAGGATTACCGCGAAGTTTTTATAAAAATAAAAATTATTAAACTTTAATGCTTAAGTTAATGATAGTTTGTTGACAAAAAAGAAATCAGTGATATTCTTATATTTAGAACAATTAAGCGAAAACTCAATATGGATAAAACGTGTGCAAGATAGGATCAAATTTATTTATTTGAATTTGGATTTATTTTTCTAATCAAGTCGCTGTTGAAATCCATGCATTTGTACAGTGCTACAGTGGATTTCAAGGTATAAAAAGATATACTATCGCCCCAAAACGAATTTATTTTTGAAATAAGGTGGTTTTATGCTTTGAGTTACTTTTTTAACGTTTTATTTCACGATATCTATTTTAAGGTTCCTTGATGAAAACATAATCTATCCCGGTTATTTGATTTAAAAAAGTGTGTTTGAAAGGTGTCGATTATGATGACGAAATCGAAAATAATCTACCGCGCACTCGCCGGTATGGTGGCTTTGGCCATGGTCTTTGCCATTTCCTTCAATGCTTTTGCCTATGGTGATCACTATGCTGTGGATGATCCGGTGGAATATAGCAATCCCGCAGAAGTGAGCAACGATGTGGCCATTTCAAGTGAGGAGGCATTAGAAATTGCAATGGCCTTCATTCATGATTATATGATATTAATTCCAGATACCAAGTGGACAAATGAGACGGAAATTCAGGATATTGTAACCCTTTATGATGTGGATAATAATATCACGGGCTATTCTGTGGAATTGTCTGCGGATGGTGCAGGTAATGGTTATGTAATTGTGTCTGCTTATGATGATGTGGATCTTATAATGGAATATTCAGATGAAACGGATCCCCTGTACAAACTACTGGAGCCAGATGAAGATAACGAAACTATTCTTTATACAGATACTCTTGAATATTATATAATAAATGACGAAGATGAAATTATTGATTTGAATCAGAGGGAGGTTGATGAAGAAGACATTACAAATAGTTTCGAATCTATGGGAAATCAACAAACCCGAGAAAGAAACTTGATGGTGCTGGCGGAAGTTGAAGAAAATGCTTCTTTTGTTGATGATGTTGTGTCGGGTAGCCTGGAATCTCCCGAAGCATCTGGTGTAGGAAGCGACGGAACAATTATCAATCCGTTTGATTGGCTGGGTGGGGGATACACTGCTTACCAATGGAATAATCCCTATGAACAGTATTGCAGCTTTTGGTTGATGAGTCGATTTAATGGTTTGCCCGGCTCAGTCACAGGAGGTGGTCATTGCGGGGCGACCGCTTTGACCAATATTATGTATATGCAAAGAAATTGCGGTGACTTTCCATCTGCTCCATCCGCTGTGAATATATTGTTCGGCAATGTTGGTCAACGGTGGAACACGGCTACCGCAACATCGTATTCGGGGCAAATAGCAAATAATTGGATTGAAGATTGTTATTCAAGTTATGGGCGCACTGCGTGGGCGTCCTATGTTCGCTTTACGGGTAGCGGTACTGATAACAATAATATATATGGATATGTCCGGACTTGTATTGATCGAAGACATCCTTTGTGGATAGATGTTCAGGCCGCTTCAAATACCGCATATAATTATAACGGTGGCGCTCACGCTGTTGCCGGTTATGCATACACGAGACTGCAAAATGACCAAACAGGATATTTTAGTAGCTTTATAAAAGTAATGGATGGTTGGCATGCTTCCGGTCGATATCTTGCAATGGGTTCCTTTAGAGGAAGAATCCATGAAATCAATTTACGTTAGTTGTAAAATATGACCTATTGTGATAAGGTAAAGTAAGCAAACCAAAATTTACTGCAGAGTCTTTTTCGAGATGTTTTTTGATAGCCTGTACATCAACGGTTTTTGCAGAGTAGTAAATGGGGTATATTAGGAAAGAACGCAAAATTAAGTAGAAAGTAGAGATCGGAGATGAATGCGATGAAAAGAAAATTGCTGACTGCCGCGGTAAGTATATTTCTGTTGTGTACCATGTTGTCCGCCTCCTTATGCGCATCAGATTCGTTGAAAACATCGGATTATAATGTTTTTTCAGATGTACGCAGTGGTGATTGGTATTACGGTTCCGTCATGAAAATGTACAGTGGCGGGCTGTTTACCGGGACAGATATCAATCACTTCTCACCCAAAAATCCTATGACCCGCAGCATGATGGTAACCGTATTGGCCAGACTCGATAAAGTGGATGCCGCCGCGTATGCGGGGAGCGATTTTACCGATGTTGCCGTAGACAGTTGGTATGCTCCGTATGTCAAATGGGCTCATGATACCGGGGTGATCCACGGTTACGGCGACGGTACCTTCGGCCCGGAAGATATCGTGACCCGGGCACAAATGGCCACCATGATCGCGAACTACATCGAAAAAAGCAACATAGAGCTTGTTCCCGGAAACAATGTGACGAAGGCGTTTCGCGATATGGACCAGGTGCCCGCTTGGGCGCGGCAGGGCATGGAAATGATGCGGTCAAAAGGACTGATCGTCGGTGACGCCGTGGGCAATTGTAATCCCCGGGCCAAGGCGAACAGAGCGGAAGTCGCGATGGTATGCGCGAGATTATGTGATTTTACAGTGATTGAAGCGCCGGGAGGTGATACGCCATTGTTTGATATTGAGGCCGAAACCGTCGCGAAAATTGAGCTATGGAATTTAGGACAAACTGTGACGATTACGGATCGGGAACAGATCGGCCAGATCGTAAAGGATATCAACGCCTTTCGCTATAACCGTACAGAAAGTAAGAGGAAACCGGATCCTGCCAAGGAAGACATCCAGCCCGGCCTGTATGGCGGTCTCTGGGTAACGCTTTTGGATGCCGCAGATCATAAAATTTGTTCCTTTATGCCGTCCATGTCTTCGTACCAAAGTGTCACTGTAGTCACTGAAACGGAAATAATAAGTTATTATACAGCTGATGAACTGATCATTGGCTATGAGTATTTCGAAAAGTTCTTCCCGGAAAAGGAATAGGTCTGCGAACCAACGAAAGCGGCATGTTTGTGTCGCATTGATGATCATGAATAGGGCTTCGGCAAAATTGCCGAAGCCCTTAGTCTGAAACGACCGCTTCACGCGGTCGTTTTAGGTCGTCGACAAAGTCTGATGCGCGGCGAACCCCTTGCCCCGCGACAGCTTGAGTACATTCAGGTACACGGCGCAGCCGCAGGTCAATGCGTTCACCGTGCCTAAGCCTTTCTCGGCGGCCTATCATCCTGTAGCCCAAAATCCGCTGACGCGCATTTTGTCTACAGTCTGAAACGACCGCTTTACGCGGTCGTTTTTTTGTGCTTTTTTCTTGGTCTCTTTGGGGGAGAGCATGATTTAAAACGGATTGGGGAATAATACTAAAACAATACTATTTTAAGGATATCCGGCATGATGCGTAAATTTTTTAAACAGAAATTGGCAAAACAGAAGGCAATCGACGAGCAAGTGGCTGAAATGAACAGCGCGTTTCAAGATTATGTGATTGCCGGTTCTTTCGAAAAGGATATTGAAAAGGTCAAAGAGTTGTTTCAAGACGTTGATATTCTACGCCTAAAATACGTAAACAACAATTATAATAAGAATTTAAAATACTGTCTCATTTACTCTGACGGTTTGGTTAATAATTTGATCATCAACGAAAACATCGTCAAACCGCTGATGCTCTCGAAGGTTGAGGCAAAAGGCGCCGATCTGGCAGATACCGTAATGAACGAGATCATCCAGATCAATGAAATGAAAAAAACCGTTCTGGTTCAGGACATCGTTGAGGCGATCACTTACGGGGATACGGTCGTATTCATAAACGAAGCAAGCGAAGCGATTATCCTCAATACGAAGGGCTTTGAAGTCCGGGCGATCGCGGAACCGGATAATGAAAAAAACTTAAGCGGCCCCAGAGAAGGTTTTACGGAAGCGCTTTTATTAAACTTATCGATGGTGCGGCGCAAGGTGCGAACCCCCGAACTAAAAATGAAATTTATCACCTTGGGTCGGCGCACGCAGACAAAAGCCTGCGTCTGCTATATGGACGGCATTGTAAATGAGGAAATTTTGGCCGAGCTTTACCAGCGCCTTGATCAGATCGACATCGATGCGGTGCTGGATGTGAACTATATTACAGAGTTGATCAGGGACGCCCGCTGGTCAACTCTGTAATATAGATCACATCC
>CALFRX010000130.1 GCA_937919295.1 uncultured Peptococcaceae bacterium
GAAGCCCAACATGGGCGGTATGGGCGGTATGGGCGGCATGGGCGGCATGGGCGGCATGGGCGGCATGCCCAATATGGGAATGCCCCAGATGCCGATGAATCAGGCGATGCCGCAAATGCCCCAGGCAAATGCCTTTGCCAACAGCGCGCCCCCCTCCTACGCCCCACCGGCGGTTCCCCGCCCGCAGCAAACGGCTCAGGCAGCAGCGCCACCAACCCAAGGGACGCAGCCAGCCCAACCGGCGCAGCCTACGGACATGGAAATGATCAAAGACCTTTTTAAGGAAATTTTAGAAATCCTAAAAGAAAAGGAATAGAGCAAAAGGACATCGTTTAGCACCGCATCCACCGGCGCCCTCGGCGCCTCAGCGAAAACCAAAGAAATAGACGCCGGCAGCAGGGCCAAAAGATCCCTGCCCGGCGTCTTTGCCGTTTTATTTCTTTCTTTTCGTATTTTTTATATTTTTTGCTTTCTGTGTATTCCTTGTTTTTTCCGCTTTCCCCGATTTTTCCGCCTTTTTCACTGCCGCCGATTTCACCCCGTGTGCCAAACGGTTGCTTTTCCGGTTACGGTATAGGAGGATTGCCCCGGAAATGATGATCAGGCAAACACTCAGCACCTGCGCCTGACGGAAAGGGCCGATCATCAGACTATCCATGCGCAGGCCTTCGATAAAGAAACGGCCCACGGAATAGACGATCAAGTAGATCAAAACCACATTGCCGCTGCGCTTTGATTTTTTGAACAGTACCATTAAAAGAATAAAAACAAGCAAATCCCAGAGGGATTCATAAAGAAAGGTCGGATGATGGAGCTCCTGATCGGCAGCTACGTGAATGCCCCAGGGAAGCGTGGTCACGCTGCCATAGGCTTCCCCGTTAAAATAATTCCCCCAACGGCCAATGGCTTGTCCCAAAGCCACGGCGGGGGCAAAACAGTCAAGAACGCCGAAGAAATCCATCCGGTATTTGCGGCAGGCGATCAGGATCACTAAAATCCCGGCGAGTAAGCCGCCGTGGATGGCGAGGCCGCCCTTCCAAGTTTGCAGGATCCGAAGCGGATCATCGGCATATATGTCCCAGCTGAAAATCACGTAATAGAGCCTGGCGCCAAAAACAGCGCAGGGAATGAGTACCAAAAAGATCGTCCAAAGATGATCCATATCATAGCCCCGCTTGCCGGCCAACGACTGGACTAAAAAGATACCGATGATAAACGCGGCGCTGATCAAAATCCCATACCAATAGATGGGCCAGGAACCAACGGTGAATGCAACTGAATTCATATTCGCCTCCATAAATTATGTTTATTTTACCAAAAGGAAGACGTTCTTTCAACCTTTTCACAAAAACATGACAGAAAATCGGCAAATCCGCCAAGACAGTATGTAAATATACGGAAAAAGAGTTGACTTTGACCCAAGTTTAAAGTATATAATAGTGTTATGTTTGTGTAAAACGGAAAAGAAAGGGTACTATTCATGGAAACGAACAAAAAAGGAGTCATTCTCTGTCTCCTTGCAGCCTTTTGCTATGCCCTCGGCCCTATCATCGGCAAACTGCTTTACAGCACAGGTTTTCCCTGGCAGGTGGTTGTCTGCTGCCGCGGCATGATCCCGGCAGTTCTCGTCTTTCTGTTCGCGCTGTTTTTCGCCAGAAACGTCTTTCAGATCAAAAAAGAACACCTTCATTTGTTCTTATTGAACGGCCTCTGTTTTGGTCTCATCTCCCTTTGTAATTATTGCGCTCTTTATTATATCAACGCTTCCGTGGCAACGGTTCTCCTCTATACGCTGCCCGTCTTCACGGTGCTGCTCTCCCGCTTCATGCTGAAGGAAAAATTCAGCGTCACCAAAATCATCGCCATGGTGCTGGTCTTTTGTGGTACGGTGCTCATCATCAACCTCACCAACATGGAGGATATCGCGGCCCATCCCGGCACTACGATATTCGGCATCCCTTCGGTGGTATTCGGTATCATACTCGGCTTGCTGTCCGGGCTTTTAAGCTCTTTGTATACGATTTTCACCAGAAAACTCAACTGCCATTACGAAGGCTGGACCGTCAATTCCTGGTGTTACTTTTTGGGGTTTCCCGTTTTTCTGCTCGTCGGCGCCGGGCCCATCGCGTCCTTCCCCTGGCAGCCAAGTCTGGTCTTTTATATCATCATCACGGCTCTCATCGGCCTTTCCGCATATTCCCTTTATTCCCTCAGCATGCAATACATCAACGCCAGCAAGGCAAGTTTGCTGGTCAGTCTGGATCCCGTGATCAGCGTCACCCTGTCCGTGGTGATTTTAGGCGAAACCCTCACCCTTTCGCAGCTTTTGGGCTGCATTTTGGTGGGCGGCGGTATCCTCGTCATGGAGCGGGGCTACGCCTGTTACCGCTATTTTCAATGTCGTAAGGAGAATGTTTCATGAGCAAAAAAGGGCTAAAAGGCCTCCTGTTCGTTATTTTATCCAGTTTTCTCTGGGCTATTGCGGGGATTATGAGCAAAGCTCTCTTCAATGAGGGCGGCACGCCGATCTTACTGATTTTTACCCGCAATGTGGTGGGCGTTTCCTGCCTTGCCCTGTTTTTCTATTTCTACAACAAAAAGCTGTTTCACCTAAACAGAGCCCATCTGAAATCGCTGCTCCTTTGCAGCATCTTTCTTTTTCTTTACTCCGCGGCCTATTTTTTCAGTATCTATTATCTCGACGTTTCCGTCGCCATGGTACTGCTTTATATGTATCCCACCATTGTGGCCGTGTCCTCCGTCTTTGTCTTCCATGAACGCCTCACCGTTAAAATCATCGCCGCGCTGCTGTTAACCGCCTGCGGCATGGTGCTGACGCTGAATCTGCTTTCCCACGGCATCGGCGAGGTTTCTCCCCTCGGTTTGCTGCTCAGTTTTGTCGCGGCCTTCGGTGCAGCCTGGTACAGTATCTATGTAAAAAAACTCTCCGTGGCCTACCACGCCACCACCATCAATTTTTACGGTCTGCTGTTCACCGTTTTCGGCTACGGCATTCTATCGCTGTTTTCCCTGAAGAACGGTTTCCTCTCCACTTTCGAGCTGATCGGTGCTGTTACCATGGCGTTTCCTTATGTTGGCGGCTTACTCCTCTTCGCCATTGGTGTCACCTACCTTTCGCCGAGCTTCGCCTCGATTTTTGGTTCCACGGAACCAGTTTTCGGCACGGTTATGGCCGTCATCTTCCTGGGCGAAGTGATCTCTGTCAGTCAGCTTCTCGGCATCGCCCTGGTCTTTTCCGCCATCATCATCCTGCAACTGCCCCTCAAGAGAAAACGACTGGATAAAGAAGAAGAAGAGGAGCGCATCAAAAACGCCCCTTGTGAATGTCCCAATACCATCCATGGCGTCTGACAAGGTGATCCTAAAAAACAAATGCCCTCTCCGGTTCTGACCGACGGGAGGGCATTGCTTATTGCTGTTTCTTTTTTCTCAGTTGCACTTGGAAAATCCGCATTGAGGACAAATCACACAGCCGCCTTCATGCAGGATATCGGCGCCGCATTCAGGACAAAAGCGCATCTTAGCGGAATCTAACTGGAACGATATGTGATCGGGGATTTTCGGCTGTTTCTCAATAACCAGCTCTTTTTTTTCTCCCTGAACAGACCTTTCCGCCTGGAGCAAAACTTTGGCAATGGCATCGGGACAGGAAAGCACCGAAAGCCCCTTCTGACGGATGGTGGAGGGGCAGCGAATGCCCTTCAGTTGCTTGATCACATCTTCGATGCCGATGCCGCTGCGCAAAGAAAGGGAAGCCAAACGTCCCACCGCTTCGGATTGGGAGGGGCAGCCACCGTGCTTACCGGTATTGGTGAAAACTTCGCAAATGCCCTGATCGTCATAGTTGACGGTAACATAGAGCTTGCCGCAGCCGATGTAAACCTGTTCCGTAAAGCCGCGCATCACCGCAGGCCGGGACCGGGGGCCAAGGTTACCGTAAGCGACCGGCTCTTTTTGCGCCGCTTTTTCCCGCTCACCGCCACCGATGCTCAGTACCTGGGCATCGCGGCTGTGGTCACGGTAAATGGTAACGCCTTTACAACCTAACTTCCAGGCAAGGAGATAGACCTCTTCCACCTCGTCCCTGGTCGCGTCTCTCTTAAAATTGACGGTCTTGGAAACCGCGTTATCGGTGTATTTCTGAAAGGCCGCCTGCATGCGAATGTGCCATTGTGGGCTCACATCGTGGGCGGAGACAAAAATCCGCTTTAAATCAGCGGGTATCGCGGCGATGTGGGCAAGGGTACCTTCTTCGGCGATCTGACGCATCAGCGCTTCCGTATAGAGACCGCGCCGTTCCAATTCCGCCCGCAGAATGGGGTTGGTCTCTGTGAGTTCCGTCTGATCCATGACGTTGCGCACATAGGCATAGGCGAAAACCGGTTCCACGCCGCTGGATACACCGGCAATGATGGATAAAGTGCCGGTGGGGGCGATGGTGGTTACGGTACCGTTGCGGTAGGCGCGATCACCGGCGAGAGTACTATCCCCAAATAGCGGGAAAGCACCGCGTTTTTCCGCCAGTTTGGCGCTGGCTTCTCTGGCGCGGGTATGGATGAACCGCATCAAGGCTTCCGCCGTGGCGACGCCCTCTTCAGAATTGTAAGCGATGCCAAGAAGGAGCAGCAAATCGGCGAAACCCATAACGCCGAGACCGACCTTTCGCGTGGAGCGGGTCATTTCGGCAATATGCTCAAGAGGATAGCGGTTCGCGTCAATGACATTGTCCAGCAGGTGAATGGCAGTGTCCACTGTTTTACCAAGGAGATCGTAGTCAATGGCGTATTGACCGCCCTCTTCTTTCGTCATCTTTGTTAGATTGATGGAACCGAGATTGCAGGATTCATAGGGCAGCAACGGCTGTTCGCCGCAGGGATTGGTCGATTCGATGGCTCCTTTGGCGGGCACGATATTATCGCGGTTTAGACGATCGATGAATATGATACCGGGTTCGCCGTTGCGCCAGGCGGCGTCGACGATCTTGCGGAAGACTTCACCGGCATTGAGCTGTCCCATCACTTCCCCGGTGCGGGGGTCAACAAGGTCGTAATCTTCCCCTTTTTCCGCTGCCTGCATAAACGCTTCCGTCAAGGCCACGGAAATATTAAAGTTAGAGAGCGTATTGTCTTCGGCTTTACAGTCGATGAACTCTAAAATATCGGGATGATCCACCTGCAAAATGCCCATATTGGCGCCACGGCGGGTTCCGCCCTGTTTCACCGCTTCGGTGGCGGCGTTGAATACCTTCATAAAGCTGATGGGGCCGGAGGCCACGCCTCCCGTGGTCTGCACCACGCTGCCTTTGGGCCGCAGGCGGGAAAAGGAAAAGCCGGTACCACCGCCGGATTTATGAATCAGGGCGGCTTGTTTAATCGTATCGAAAATCCGATCCATGGAATCTTCTACCGGCAAAACAAAACAGGCGGAGAGCTGACCCAACTCCTTACCGGCGTTCATCAGCGTGGGAGAATTGGGCAGGAATTTCAAGCTCGTCATCAGCTCGTAAAACTCATCCTCCAATTTACTAACATTGGCTTTTTTATCATAATTTAAATCGGGGGCAGCCAAAGCCGCGGCAACGCGCCGAAAGAGTCCCTCCGGCGACTCGATGAGGTTTCCTTCGGCATCCCGGGTCAGATACCGCCGTTCTAAAACCACAAGGGCATTCTCACTGATTTGCATCGTTTTACTCCTATTTCTTTCTCTGATCGCAATGGTATCCATACGCCATAGCGTAAATATATTGTGTCATTATTCATTTGTTTTGTCAATGCTGAGAGCCTTTTCAAAGGTTGACCCAACCGCCAAAACCCATCGCCTTCATAAACAGCGAAAGGCCTGCTTGAGTTCGACTGATTGTATTTTCTCACAACAATACACCGCCTTTTCCGCTCCTTCGCCGAAAATCGGTTAAAATCTGTAAACCCATTGGATTTTTTTATGCTAAAATCCTTATACTCAAAGCAAAACAGATTTATCAATATGATACCATATTTCTCTGTATAGCAGAAATTATTTATGATACATTGGTTTGGCAGCGCTCTTTTATCATTGACAGGGCAAAGACAAAAACAAAGAGGAAGAGGAAGCACCCGGTCAATTGGGTTCTCCCTCCTTTTAGGGCCGGACTGATATCACGCTATAAAAATGGACGATTTTACGGCTTACCTGTATGGCATCGGTTAAATTTCACTGTGCTTTGCCGTATAAAAACCTCCCCTGCTTTACAGCAGGGGAAATGAAAACAACTAACTTTTTTGTTTTTTCAGCCGCCTGCCTCACAGGGAGCGCATCAGAAATCAGCAACCGACTCTCGTTTTATGGCGCTACTGCTTCCTGGGTAAGCCTATTCATACTGTGTCTATATCGTTTTATTGATCACTGGGTAAAGGAAATTGCAGAGAAAACGCTTCGACTTCTTGATGTATTTCCTCAAGTCTATTGCGATCGCCACGATGATTGATGGCCTGTTTCATCCATGCGGCAATTCTTTCCATATCCTTTTCCTTCAAGCCCTTGGTGGTCACGGCCGGGGTACCGAGACGAATCCCGCTGGGCCGAAAGGCCGGCAATGGATCGTCGGCGATCACGTTTTTGTTCATCGTTAGCCCAATGGCATCAAAAGCCGTCTCCGCTTCATGACCGTCGATACCAAAGCTGCCGTAAATATTGATCAGCATCATATGATTGCTCGTACCGCCGGTAACCAGCTTAAAGCCATGCTCTTGCAGGGCCTCGGCTAGGGCCGCGGCATTTTTTACGACCTGCCGGGCATATACTTTAAACTCCGGTTGCAAGGCCTCGCCAAAACAAACGGCTTTTGCCGCAATGGTGTGCATATGGGGGCCGCCTTGGGTACCGGGGAAAACGGCCCGGTCGATCAGAGTTGGGATATTTTCGATTGTTTTTTCCCCCTGATTCAACGGGGTGGACACGTTCCCTTTGGACAAGATCATACCGCCGCGGGGGCCGCGCAATGTTTTGTGGGTGGTTGTCGTGATTACGTGAAAACCGTAGTCAAAAGGATTTTCCGCGACACCGCCGGCAATCAGTCCGGCAATATGCGACATATCCGCCACCAACAAAGCGCCGATTTCCTTACCGATCTCAGCAAATTTCTCGTAATTTAGTTGCCGGGGAAATGACGAAAAACCGGCCATAATGATTTTCGGGCGATATTTCAGCGCCATTTGGCGAAGCTCGTCATAATCAATTTCACCGGTGGAAATATCCTTGATTTTATAACGTATAAAACGGTAGAGAGAGGCGGATAAGGTTACCGGCGCGCCATGGGTGAGATGACCGCCATGGCTTAAATCCATGGCCAAAACCGTATCCCCAGGATTCAACCATGCGGCATACAAAGCGTTGTTCGCCGAAGCGCCGGAGTGAGGCTGAACATTGGCATGATCCGCCTTAAACAGCTTCTTGGCGCGTTCGATTGCGAGCAGCTCCACCTGATCCGTGTATTCCTGACCGCCGTAGTAACGTTTCCCCGGATACCCTTCCGCATACTTATTCGTAAAAACGCTGCCGATGGCGTTCAGTACGTCACGGCTTACGTAATTTTCGCTGGGAATCAATTCCAAACCGCGTCTTTGCCGCTGGGTTTCCAATTCGATCAACTGCATCACATCTAACATTTCATTCGCTCCTTCGATAACAATGACTGAGATCAATTTTTCGGGAACTCTCCCGATATAATTTTTAATGATTTTCACAAATTTTATTCATGCCAACCAGCCGATTTGTGACATGGGAATGACATCCCTGTCCCATTCTTATGATCACATAATAATTTAAATTCTATAATAGTTCTTATTTTCCTCTTCGTTTTCGACTTTTTCTTCCTATGATAAAAGGCTAAAATATGATAAACTGCAACCTGACCCCGAAAAACTTTGTCAATAGAAATATTAGTCATGACATGGTATGAAGCGCTCCCATTTATTGGACCAGTTTTTTAGGGAGCAAGTCACTTTTTCTTCTCTCAAATAAAGAGTTCTCTTGTCTATTAAAAACCGCGTTTGGATTATCTTCCATACGCGGCTTTTGTCTACAGGCTGAAGCGCTCGTTTGTTGATTAATATCATATTTGACCGAGATTACTGTAATTATAAAAAGTACATGATCGCTTTGGGAATCAATATCTTCTCTAATTTCTTTAAGGTATTAAATAAAAACACCTGTGCGTAGAGGGGAAAGATACATAGATATTTCATTTTGCCTTCTTTTTACTGCAAGCGTTTTCTATTAGCTTATCAGATCAAACCAAATTGACCTCATCGGCAAAATTTTTCGAAAAAGGGGTTTTTCGGAGAAAATATTATTTATTATTTGATTCCGTTCTGGTAAAGGATCATGGCGAGCTCCAACGTGATGCGCTTCTCTGGATCTTCAAGATCAGTTTGAAGAATGGTTGTTATTTGTTCAAGCCGATTATACAATGTTCTTCTGGTGATATTTAGTTCGGTGGCGGTTTGCTGTTTGTTGCCGTAATGTTCTTCGTATTTGATCAGTGTAATTAGTAGATCGCTTTTATGTTTCCAATCGTGTTCGATCAGCGGGTTGACCTTTTCCTGTACAAATTGTTTCAGACATTTCAGGTTGTTGTCGTTGTCGATTAGAGATAAAAGGAAAAACAGGTTTAGATCTTCATAAATAAATCGGTCGATATGAAATTGCTGGCAGATTTGCATGGTGTCTTTGGCGTTTTGATAACTGACGGGGATTTTTTCTGCTTTACTCCAACGGCTACCGGCAGTAATGATCAGCCTCGGCTTGCCTTTGGAAATCATAAAATTGTGGTTGGTTTCGGTAATGACATTGTTGAACCGTTGTTTCCATGTATTTTCTTTGCCGTAATCTAGAACAATGCCGGTGAGTTGGTTGTTGGCAAACAGCGGTAAAAGAAGGAACTGGTTGCTTTCAAACAGATCTCTGAGATATTTCACGATGGAAATGTAGACTCCTTCTGTCCAGTGGTACGATATTTTGCAGGAGCTGTATTCAATCAGAACCGCAAACATTTTATAGTTCGTTAGGTTAGGGAGAGTTTTTTTAAGATTCTTTGCGATTTCTTCATCGGTTAGATTCTTGTCCAGCCATTGCAACATCCAGCTGTTTTCTTCGATTTTTTGTTTTTCTTTATAGTAATCATGATTGACATTTGCAACAAGAACGTTGATCAGTTCTCTGCTGAGATCAATGAAACGTACCTGTTTTTTAAAAACGATCAGTGGACAGTTATGCTGATTTGCCAGGTCAACCATTTCCTGAGGAACGTTTTCTATATAAGTATGGATCTGCAGGGCAAGCCCTGCAATTCCTCTTGACAGTAATTTTTTAAAATAATTGGTAATGGTCTCGGGGTTATTGACACCGAGGGCACTGCAAAAAACCAACTCTCCACCGTCGATCCAGTTATTGGGATTGTCCCATATTTCCATAGGATGAACCCAGCTGATCTCATTACTTATGCCTTTTTCTCCTGCCAGAAGCGTTGCTTCCGAAAAAGCATTTAAGTGAAGAACGTCTGAGATTGTAATAATATTTATGATGGCCATATGCAGAATCCCTATTGATCTTCCTAATATTGTACATCACATTGTACATTGTGTGTAATATATTGTCAACATTTTTCCCGTAATGACACTATTTTATAATCAAATATTTTGCTATATTTGATTTAAAGATAAGAATTCTATTTTTCATGCATGATTCAGAATTTTATCATTTATTATTTTATCTTTAAAAATCCAAAAGGACAGGAGGCGATAGTTCAATGATTGTCATTGGTGAAAAAATCAATGGCGCGATTCCTTCCGTCGGCGAGGCGATTGCTCGTCGGGATGAAGAATTCATCAGAAATTTGGTGGGGCGTCAAGTTGAGGTGGGTATTGATTATCTTGACGTATGCGCTGGAACAAGCGCCGACAAAGAGCTTGAAGCATTGAATTGGCTGATTGACATTGCCCAGAGTGAAACAGATACGCCGCTTTGTATAGACAGTCCGAATGTAAGGATCATCAAAGACGTTTGGCCCCGGGTTAAGAAATGCGGTTTGATCAATTCCGTTTCCGGTGAAGGGGAAAAATGCGAAGTGATTTTTCCTTTGATCAAGGATACCGAATGGAAAGTAATTGCCTTGACTTGTGACAGCGAAGGTATTCCCGAGACTGCGAAACAAAAGATCAAAATTGCAGATGAGCTCATTAAAAAAGCGGCGGAATACAACATTGATGCAAGCAGGATATTCATTGATCCGCTGGTATTGTCACTGGCTGCCGTAAACGATTGTATGTTGACCTTTATGGAATCGGTTAGGGAAATCAAAAAACTGCATCCTACCGTCAACACGGTTTCCGGCCTGTCGAATATTTCCTATGGCATGCCTTACCGCAAGATAGTCAATCAGAACTTCTTGACTTTGGCACTGTCAGCCGGGATGGATGCGGCTATTATCGATCCGGAAAAGAGAGATTTGATCGCTTCCATGTACGCAACGGAAGCTTTGCTTCATCGCGACAAACACTGCTGTAAGTACGGAAAAGCCTTCCGCCAGAACAAATTTGGTCCTGTAAAGGAAAAGTAGAAACACAAAATTTCATTGATAAAGGATAAAGGAGGAATGGACCATGGATTTTAAAAAATTAAAAGTTGCCATCAGCGAAATGGATGAAGAGGTTGCGATGGAAATGATCAATGAAGTTGTCGAAACCAAGGGCGATGCGGCAGCGGCAATGGCAGCCTGTCAAGAAGGTATGGCTATTGTCGGTGATATGTTTGAAAGGGGCGAATATTTTGTCGGTGATCTGATTTTCGCAGGTGAACTCATGGGCGATGCGATGGAAGCACTGCATCCCTTGATGTCGTCGGATTCCGCCGAAAATCTCGGTAAGATTATACTTTGTACAGTTGCCGGTGACATCCATGATATTGGCAAAAATATCGTTAAGTCGATTATGGCTGCCGGCGGTTTTGAAGTGATTGATCTTGGCGTTGATGTTGCTCCGGAAGATATCGTTAAGACGGCGAAAGAAAACGTTGTCAAGATCATTGGTCTCAGCGGTATTTTGACGCTGGCGATAGACTCCATGAAAGCCACCGTGGAAGCGTTCAAAGCGGAAGGTATGCGTGATGATGTTCACATCATTCTCGGTGGAAACCCTGTTACTGATGAAACCTGCAAAGAATGCGGTGCGGATGCCTGGTCGACCAATCCACAGGAAGGTGTTGCGATCTGCCGTGATTGGGCTCTTTCTTGATCTTGCATCTTTCCTTTCAAAAAAAGAAACGAGCTTTTTATTTGTTCTCGCCTGACGATTGTCAGGTTTGGATAAAATGGAAGGAGAAAAAACAATGGCAAGTCTTAGTAAAAAATTAGGCAGCCGCGAGATCATACAATTTCTGCTGTTGGGTTGCGGCTCCAATGCAATTTTCTATATTTTGTTCAGCAGAGGAAGCTACTATGATGCTTTTACTGCGGCATTCAATGTGACGAATACTCAGTTTGGTTTAATGTCCACTGTAGCACTGACGATTTCAATGCTGACCTATTTTGTCGGCGGCATCCTTGCGGATAAGGTTCACCCCCGTATGTTGGTGGTCATTTCCTTTATCGGTACCGGGTTGTGTAACTTTTTCCTCGGATTCTTCCCCAATTATGGTGTTACACTTTGCCTGTATGCCATCATGGGTGCTACAACGACGCTGACTTTCTGGGGCGCATTCTTAAAACTGACGAGACAATTTGGGCGTAAAGTTGGTTCCGAGTCCAAAAGCTTCGGTGCAATGGAAGGTACCAGAAGCGTATTTGCCATCGTTGCAGCGACCTTCGCGGTTTATATGTTCTCCCAGTTTAATAACACCGTTTCCGGTCTGCGTTTTGTTATGTGGATGTATGCCGGTGTTCTGGTGCTCTTCGGCATCGTGGCGTTCTTTGCTTTTAAAGATGACGATGAATCTGCAGAAGATGTTATAAACAAAGAAAATCCCTTTAAATTGTTGGTACAGTGCATCAAAGACCCGAATATTTGGCTGATAGGTATTATGGCCATGGGCGGCTACACCGTCGGCAGTGTCATCGGTTCTTATATGGGTACCTTCGGCACCAGTTGCTTTGGTATCTCTGTTGCCGTTGCCGCTTATGTCGGCCTGCTTAACCAGTGGTGCAAACCTGTCGGTAATTTCAGCGTTGGTTTTTTTGGCGACAAATTCGGCCCCAGTAAAGTGATTCTTTTTATTAACATCTGCCTTACTGTTATTGCGGCAATCTACTATTTCCTGCCGAAAAACAGCACGATGGTTGCGATCTTCATCATTATCATTATTCTCGAAATCACCCTGACAGGGGCTTTTCGTGGCCAGATGTATGCACCGATGAGACAATGCCGTGTTCCGATGAATCTCAGTGGTTCGGCTATTGGTTTTTATGCGACATTGATTTATGCAACCGATGCCATCCTGCCGATTCCCATCGGCCAGTGGCTGGATAATCTCCCTGTTGAACAGGCATGGGGGAATATTTTCCTAATGCTCGTTGTCTTCGGAATGATTGGTATCATTGCTTCGATTATTTTTATGGTCAGAAACAAGAAGGTTATTGCTGAGGTCAGAGCGGAGGAAATTGCTGAACGTGCTAAGAGAAAAGCGATGCAAAAAACCAATACGCCAGTGGAAACCGTAACGGAAGAATAAAAGAAGCGGTTGAACCCGAAGTAAAAAAGGATATTATCATCGTTGGATTTAATGATGCTGAAAGGAGTATATTCATATGAACATGAGATTAAGTTATTCAATCGGTACCGACAACGAAGTCGATCTGATCCATGAAACAAGTATTAAGATCCTTGAAGAAGTAGGTGCTGCGTTTCATTCTCCCAAAGCCGTGGAATTATTCAAAAGACACGGTGCAAAGGTTGATGGTGAAGTTGTCTACATCACCAGAGCGATGCTGGAAGACGCATTGAACACGGTACCGAAAACGTATCGTCTTTATGACAGAGAAGGCGATTATATTACCATTGGTGACGGTGATTTGAAATATGATTCCACTGATGGTCCAATCTTTATCAGAAAAGAAGGTACGTACGGTCCGACCACTCACGAAGATCTGGTCAATTTTCATAAACTTTCTGAAACGAGTAAAGTGATCTCCATTTCCAACCCCAACATTATTGACTTTTCATATGTTAATCCCACAATCCGCAATCAGTATGGCCTTGGCGTTGCTCTTCGCTATTGCAAAAAACCAATGCACGGTATGGTTCTCGGCGGCAGAGATATTGTTGAGGAATGTTTCAAAAATATGCAGGATTTCTACGGTATGTATGATAAGCCCATCATGCACGCCCTCACCTGCACGGTAGGTCCGATGCAGTTGGCCAAAGACATCTGCGAAGCCATGGACGTTCTTTGTACTGCCGGTCAGCCCTGTACTGTCGTTAGTGGCGTGATGCTTGGCGCTTCCGGACCCCAAACCATGGCCGGTGCCTATACCATTGGTAATGCAATGGTCCTGGCCGCGATTGTCTACTCCCAACTGTTGAGACCGGGTACTCCAATCCTCTATTGCACCAGATTCTCATCTCATGAGATGAGAACCATGGGACCTGCTTATGGCGGGATTGAGGCAATGTGGGCATGCGCCACCTCTAAGCGCATGGCTGATTTTTATAGCCTGCCTTTGCAAAGTGGCGTCGGTACCGGCGAATCGAAAGTCCTCGATATCCAGTGTGGTGCTGAATGCTTCATGAATGCCTTGAGCCCCCATCTGTTGAAAGCGGACATTATGAATATGGCTTGCGGTCCTATGGATACGATGAACACAATGTGCTATGAAAAATTCATCTGGGACGAAGAAGATATTATGAAATGTCGCCATCTAATGAAGGGTTATGATGTTACCGAAGAAACTTTCCGCTTCGATGAAATCAAGAAAAAGGGGCCGACAGGCAGTTATCTTGGCAGAACTCTACCGATTTACCGCAAGGAATTCTTCGAACCCAAATTTGATGTCAGAGACATCCATAACAACTGGGTCAAGAATGGTGAACCAGTTTGTGAAGAACTGCTTACCGCCGAATGGAAGAAACGTATCGAAGAATATGAATTCCCTGATCTCTCTGATGGACGCAGAAAAATCATCGAAAAACTTTTGCCTGAAGCATACCATAAAGCCGTTCTTGGATTATGATGTTGTAATCAGAGGGTGGGTTTCGATGTCAATGAAAAAACATTACGCTTTTTTGTTTTAGGTTAATCCGGTTGTAAATGACGATGATTGCAGACAATACTCTTGTTGTCTGCAATCGTTGTTTTAAAATTTAATTTTTAAAACCGTTTCTTTTTGGGGTTTTTATGTTATAATATAAAAAGCAAAATAATAAAATAAAGATTTTCTACATCAATGATTACCAATAAGAGGGATTGACGATGAAAGCTTTGATTCAGATTTTCTGTGATCGTTTTGATTGGTTTTCTGCGTTGACGATCCAACATTTGTATATATCCGGCATTGCCATTGTAATCGCGACGATGATTGGACTTTTGTTGGGTGTCATGATTGCGGAGTATAAAAATACCTCAAAATTTGTCCTAGGTTTTTGTAATGTGATCTACACGATTCCTTCCATTTCATTGCTCGGTTTTTTGTTGCCGCTTTCCGGTATCGGAAATACAACCGCGGTGATTGCACTGACTGTATATGGTTTACTGCCCATGATACGAAATACGTTTACAGGGATTGATACGATTGATCCGGATATCATTGAAGCCGCAAAGGGTATGGGTTGTACACGTTTTCAGTTGATTTATAAAGTGAAACTTCCTTTGGCAATGATCGTAATTCTTGCGGGTTTCCGCAATATGGTTGTTATGACAATTGCTTTGGCCGGTATTGCTTCTTATATCGGTGCCGGTGGCCTTGGTACTGCGATTTACAGGGGGATCACCACAAACAATATGGCCATGACGGTGGCGGCCAGTTTACTCATTGCTTTATTGGCCTTGTTTTTAGATGCGCTGATCGGTGCATTTGAAAAACATATAAAGAAAACTGTAAATTAAGATTTTTAAATGCACCGATCAGC